>JALOSN010000054.1 GCA_025458415.1 Hydrogenophaga sp. | reverse complement strand
GACGATGCCCAGCGGCAGGTTCAGTTCGTTCAGTACCGGCCCCTGCTCGATATGAACCTCGACGAAGCCCAGGTACTGCGCCGGGTCGCGCTGCAGCTTGGGGATGTCGTCGACACACAGGCCGGCGTGCTGCATGGCCTCGCGCATGGTGATACCGTCGGCGTCCTTCTGGTCCAGCCAGCTCGGGTCGAAGTGACCGGTGAGTGCGCCGGAGCCCAGGAAGGTGGCCTTGTAGCGTTGGCCTTCTTCTTCGGCGAAGCCGACGACCTCGATGCCGAAGGGCAGGCGCTGGCCGGCCGCGTGCAGCTTCTGCACGCAGGCCATGGGCACGAAGATGCCCAGGCGCCCGTCGTACTTGCCGCCGTTGCGCACGGTGTCGTAATGCGAACCCGTCATGAGGTACCTGGCACCGGGCTTGGACGGGTGGTAGCGCCCCACCACGTTGCCGACGGCGTCGATCCCGATCTCGTCGAAGCCGCATTCCTTCATCCAGTGGCTGATGCGCTGGGCGCAGGCGCGGTGCGCGTCGGTCAGGTAGGTGACGGTGAGCTGGCCCTTCTCGGCAAAGCCCGGGTCGCTGTGCTGCGCCAGCGTTTCCTGCCAGTCCCACACCCGCTGGCCGTCCACCGGTTCGAAGCCGAACTTGTCGTTCAGCCGGATCTCGGCGATGCGGTGGATGTTGCGCAGGCACTCGGCACGCTCGAAGTCCGGGTGGCCGTGCACCCGGCGCTCGAAGGCTTCGATGATCTGCGCCTTGGTCAGGCCCGTGCCACGCGGGCCGCGCACCGCCAGGATGAAAGGAAAGCCGAACCTGGCGTTGTAGGCTGCATTCAATTGCTGGATGTGCGCAAACTCCTCGGGCGTGCAGTTCGTCAGGCCGGCCCTGGTCTGCTCGTTGGTCGACTCGGCCGTCAGCGTCCGGCTCACCATGGCCTTGCCGGCCAGCTCCGGGTGGGCGCGGATCAGTGCCAGTTGCGGCTCGACCCCCGCCTCATCCAGCACACGCGTCATCGCATGTTTGAGCTGCGCCAGCGAGGCAAAGGGCCGTTGCGCCAAGGCGCGCTCGGCGATCCAGGGAGAATGCTCGTACAGGCCATCGAGCATTTGCAGCGCCTCGGACAGGGGCGCGGCGTTGAGTTGGTCCAGGGTCAGGGGCATGGTGGCGCTCTCAGGCGGCTGTCAGCGGATGCACGGCCTTCCAGTGCCGCGCGATGTCCAGCCGGCGCGCCACCCAGACCTTGTCGTGCGACTGGATGTGGTCCAGGAAGCGCTGCAGGGCGGTGATGCGGCCAGGGCGGCCGAGCAGGCGGCAGTGCATGCCGATGCTCATCATCTTGGGCCGGTCCAGGCCGTTCGGGTCGCCTTCGGCGTACAGCGCATCGAACGTGTCCTTCATGTACTGGAAGAACGGGTCGGCGTGCGAGTAGCCCTGAGGCAGCGCGAAGCGCATGTCGTTGCAGTCCAGCGTGTAGGGCACGATCAGCTGGTGCGCGTCGCTGCCGTCGCTCTTGCGCACCTTCATCCAGAACGGCAGGTCTTCGCCGTAGTAGTCGCTGTCGTATTCGAAGCCGCCGAAGTCGGCCACCAGGCGGCGCGTGTTGGGGCTGTCACGGCCGGTGTACCAGCCCAGGGGGCGTTCACCCGTCAGGCCTTCGATGATCTGCATCGCCTCGGCCATGTGGGCGCGCTCGGTGGCCTCGTCGATGTTCTGGTAGTGGATCCACTTGAGACCGTGGCACGCGATGTCGTAACCCAGTTCCTGGAAGGCCGCGGTCAGCTCCGGGTGCTTCTGCAGCGCGGTGGACACGCCGAACACGGTCAGCGGCAGCTGGCGTTTCTCGAATTCGCGCAGGATGCGCCAGACGCCGGCCCGCGAGCCGTATTCGTAGATGCCTTCCATGCTGATGTGGCGTGCCTCGAAGGCGGCCGGGTTGAACATCTCCGACAGGAACTGTTCGCTGGCCTTGTCGCCGTGCAGCACACTGTTTTCTCCGCCCTCTTCGTAGTTGAGAACGAACTGCACCGCAACGCGGGCGCCGCCCGGCCAGCGGGCGTGGGGTACATCGCGGCCGTAGCCGACCAGGTCGCGGGGGTAGGGGGCGGTGCTGTCGTAGATCATGCGGGTGGAATCAGGAGGCCAGGGCCATGGAAAGGTCGTTGGTCGGCAGTTTGCGGTCGAAGGTCAGGGCCTGTTCGACGTTCAGCAGGTGTTCGTTCATCAGTTTCACGGCCAGCTCCTCGTCGCGCGAGGCCAGCGCCTTGACAATCTCGGCGTGCTCCTCGTTCGAATGCTCGGCCGCGTGGGTGCTCTGGTACATCAGCGTGATCAAGGCGCAGCGCGAGATCAGCTCGCGCAGCAGCTCGGCCAGCACCTCGTTGCCCATGAGCTCGGCCATGCGCACGTGAAAATCGCCCAGCAGCTCGGTGCGCCCCGGCACATCCTGGTTGTCCACCGCCTGTCGTTCCTGGGCCACGTGTTCGCGCAAGGCCTTGATCTTGGCTGGCGTCACCTGCTGCACGAAGGCACGCGTCATCTCGGTTTCCAGCATGCGCCGCACCGCGAACACCTGTTTGGCCTCATCGACCGACGGAGAGGCCACAAAGGCCCCACGGGCCGGCTCGAGCCGGATCAGTCGGTTCTGGGACAGCTGGAACAGGGCTTGCCGAACCAGCGTGCGGGACACACCGAAGTGGTCGGCCAGCTTCTGTTCGGCCAGCTTGGTCCCCGGGTGCAGCCGGTGCTCGACGATGGCGCGTGTGAGCGACTCGACAATGTGGCGCGTGCTGGAGGTTTCCATGGATTCATCATATCCACAAAAACAAAAAGTGTATACACTTTCGGTCGACCATCACCGAAAGGAACTCCCATGGGCCTGAGTACCCACGTACTGGACACGATGCATGGCTGCCCCGCCGCGGGTATGTCGGTGGCTCTCTACACCACCCATGGTGAACAGGCCACACTGGTCAAGCGCTTTGAGCTCAACCAGGACGGCCGCAACCCCGATGGCCTGTTGTATGACCACGCCAGCCTGAGGGTGGGCACCTACCGGTTGGTGTTCGATGTCAAGGCCTATTTCCGGTCCCGGGGCGTGGTGCTGCCGGAGCCGACCTTTCTCGATCGCGTGGCGCTGGATTTTGGCGTTGCCCATGCCGATCAGCACTACCACGTCCCCCTGCTGGTCAGTCCCTGGAGCTACTCCACCTACCGCGGCAGCTGAGGCTCGCAGCAAAAAGCCCGCCTGAGCGGGCTTGGTGCCGGATCAGAACCGGGACGTCAACGGGAGCGCTGCCCTTCGGTGAGCGTATCCAGCTGGAACTGTCCACTGTGGTCCCACAGCCAGACATCGGTGTAGGTCACCCCTCCCAGTGCCACCGGGGCCGGGAAGGGCGCTGCCTGGCGAACGGTGCGCTCGATTTCCTGCATCACATGGGGTACGTGGCTGGGCGCCCGCATCCAGTTCACCTGCCGCACGTTGCCGCGCGCGTCCACCTCCACCTGGAGCACACCGACCGCATGCAGCAGCGGTGGCAGCTTGCCCTTGAAGATCCGGTGGCCGTTCAGGCCGTACAGGTGCTGGGCGCCGTCCTTGCGGTATTCCATCGGCGACCGGGCGTTGGAGATGAGCGCCGGCGGCGGCTCCGGCGCGACCACCACGGGCGGGGGCGGGGCCGGTACCACCACCACCGGCGCCGGCTCCGGCATGGGGGGCGGAGTGGTCGTGCAGGCGCCCAGTGCCAGCACCACGCAGGTGAAGGCCCATGCGGCCGGCGAGCGTCGGCGATCGTTCGCTACAGAGGGGTTCAGGTGCTTCGGTGTCATGCTGTGTTCCTGCTCGATCATGCCGGACTGGGGTGTCGGTCCTATATGCCTGCACCGATGCATGCCATCGATCCAGCCCCGTCCGGCTTCCGATTGTTCGCCGCATACTGCGGCTTCGGACAGACGAATTACGAATTCAAACACTTTAGCCCAGCAAAGACCACCTTGCAGCATGAGCCTGTTTGCTTTTTTGCAACGGCTGGCCGTCGAGCCCGCCGTACTTGTAACGGTGACGTCGGTCAGCGGATCGGCACCGCGCGAGCCAGGTGCGTGGATGGCCGTGTTCGCACAGGGTCAGGTCGGAACGGTGGGCGGAGGGCAGCTGGAATGGGTCTGCCTGGCACAGGCCCGCGATCACCTGGCGCAGCGGTCCGGTGCTGCTGCGGCGACGAGTTGGCGCCACCGGGCTGCCCTGGGGCCCGGCCTCGGCCAGTGCTGCGGCGGCAGCATGGAGCTGACATTCCAGCGTGTGGGTCCGCAGGACCGTGACCGCCTGCAAGCCAGTCTCGGGGTGGAACGCGTACCGGTGGCCCTGTTCGGCGGCGGGCATGTTGGACAGGCGATTGTTCGTGCGCTGTCGCCCCTGCCATTCGAGCTGAGCTGGATCGACAGCCGGGATGAGGTGTTCCCACCGGATCTGCAGGCGGGTGTCCATTGCGAGCATTCCGATCCGGTGCACCGGGCGGTGGACGACCTGCGGTCGGGCAGCCGGGTGCTGATCATGAGTTTTTCCCATGCCGAAGACCTGGACATCGTGGCCCGGTGCCTGCATCGCCTGCGGCAGCAGCAGGACCTGCCCTTCATCGGACTGATCGGCAGCCGGACGAAGTGGTCCGTGTTCCGCCGGCGACTTGCCGAGAGAGGTTTCACCGAAGGCGACATGGACCGTGTCACCTGTCCCATCGGCGTGCCCGGCATTCCTGGCAAGCAACCGGCCGTGATTGCGGCCAGCGTTGCGGCCCAGTTGCTGATGCTGGGTTGAAACGGACCGGTCAGTCCAGCTCCTGCGGCAGCAGCAGGTTGAGCGAGATCGCAATGGCGGCAGCGGGCAGCAGACCGCTGGTCATCAGGACCTTCAGGGTGGCAGGCAGGTGCTGCAGGGCCTCCGGTGCCAGCTGCAGGCCGAGTCCCACCGACAGCGAAATCGCGAAGATCACCATGTTGCGGCGGTTCCACTTCACATCTGCCAGCATGCTGACGCCGGCGGCGGTGACCATGCCGAACATGATGATCACGCCGCCCCCCAGAACGGTGATCGGCATGCTGGCCACCACCGCACCGAACTTGGGCACCAGGCCGCACAGGATCAGAAAGAGGGCGCCCAGTGTGACCACATGGCGGCTCATCACGCCGGTCATGGACACCAGGCCGACGTTCTGACTGAAGCTGGTGTTGGGCAGACCACCGAACAGCCCAGCCACCGCGGTGCCCAGGCCGTCGGCGAAGGTGGCACCGGAGATTTCCCGGTTGGTGGCCTCTCGTCCGGCGCCTCCCTTGGTGATGCCCGAGACGTCACCGACTGTCTCGATGGCCGACACCACGCCCATGAAGCACATGCCGATGATGATGGCCCAGTTGATCTCCCAGCCGAATTTGAATGGCTCAGGCAGTGTGAACCAGGCAGCGTTGCCAACAGCTGAAAAACTGACCTTGCCCAGCAGCATGGCGTACAGGTAACCTGCCACCAGTCCGAGCAGTACCGCTGCCACCGACAGCATGCCGCGGGCAAAGAACTTGAGCAGCAGGGTGACGGCAATCACGACCAGCGCGACAGACCAGTTCTCCAGGCTCCCGAACTCGGGTTTGCCCTTGAGAGGCACGCCGCCGGCGGCGTATTCAATGCCGACCTTGATCAGCGCCAGTCCGATCATCAGCACGATCAGGCCGGTGACCAGGGGCGGCAGCGCGTGCCGGATACGGCCGATGAAAAAGCCGATGAAGAAATGGAACACCCCGCCGATGACCACACCCGTCATGAGTCCGGCCATGCCGGCCACGCCTGCACCGGCCACCGCCGGGATCATGATCGGGATGAAGGCGAAGCTGGTCCCCTGCACGATGGGGAGCCGGGCGCCCACCGGACCGAATCCGATGGTCTGGAACAGGGTGGCCACCCCCGCCAGCAGCATCGACATCTGGATCATGTAGATCATGTTGGGAAAGTCCGGTGAGTTCGAGCCGAAGCCGAAGCCAGCCGCGCCCGCCACGATGATGGCCGGCGTCACGTTGCTCACGAACATGGCCAGCACGTGCTGGATGCCCAGGGGAACGGCCTTGGCCAGGGGCGGGGTGTAGTCCGGATCGCTCAGCTGTTCCGGCGTGCCCATTGTGTTGTCTGCCATGTGCGTCTCCTGACGTGTGCTGCGTTGGAATGACTGATTGAATGCAAAAACTGTATACAGCGCAGTATACGTATGTGATGTCTTCCTGCCAACCGGGGACTCCCGGGGCTGATTGGCGTCAGCCCATGCCGATTGGGTCGGCGCGCATCTTGCAAGCTGAGCATCGGGCGTGAGGCTGCAGGCACATCCCCATGCCGTCGCTCGCATCTGCCGCCCCTTGTGCAATCCTCGGGGTTCTCCCTTGAAACGCTGTTTGCAAAAAGTGTATACACTCGAACGGCGGCTTGGCCGTCCACCTGAGGTGCCATGGAAACCTACCTGCTTGATTGGGCCAATCTCCTGCTTCGCTGGCTGCACGTGATCGTGGCCATTGCCTGGATCGGCTCCTCGTTCTATTTCGTTTTTCTCGACAGCAGCCTGACGCCACCCGAGGACGAGCAGCTCAAAAAAGATGGCGTCAGCGGTGAACTCTGGGCCGTTCATGGCGGCGGTTTCTACCATCCGGTCAAGTTCAACGTCTCGCCGCCCAAGCTGCCCGACCACCTGCACTGGTTCTACTGGGAAAGCTATTCCACCTGGCTATCCGGCTTTGCCCTGTTCCTGGTCTCCTACCTCTGGAGCCCCAGCGTCTACCTGATCGATCCGAACGTGATGGACTGGAGCCCGGCGGCCGCCATCACCACGGCGCTGGCTTTCCTGGTGGTCTTCTGGCTGGCGTACGACGCCATCTGCCGAACCCTCGGGCAGTCCGAGAACGGTGATGCCAAGGTGGGCGTGCTGGTGCTGCTGCTGGTGTGTGTGGCCTCCTATGCCGCCACCCAGCTGTTTGCCGGACGTGCCGCTTTCCTGCTGGTCGGCGCCATGATCGCCACCGCCATGAGTGCCAACGTCTTCTTCTGGATCATTCCCGGCCAGCGAACCGTGGTGGCCGACCTCAAGGCCGGCCGACCGGTCGACCCCATCCACGGCAAGCGCGGCAAGCAGCGCAGCGTGCACAACACCTATTTCACGCTGCCGGTGCTGTTTGCCATGCTCAGCAACCACTACAGCTTCACCTACAGCCACGAATACAACTGGCTGATCCTGATCGGCATGATGTTCGCCGGTGCTGCCATCCGCCAGTTTTTTGTGCTGCGCCACGGCCACAAGCTGGGGCGCAACGGCCATCCCTGGCCATACGCCGCGGTCGGCGTGGTGGTGTTGCTGGCCCTCATCGTCTGGTTGCGCCCTGCGCCGACACAGGCCGTGGCCGTGCCGCAGCAGGTCGGGCTGGCCCAGGTCCAGGACATCATGGCTCAGCGTTGCGTCATGTGCCACGGCGAGGCCCTGCAATCGAAGAACGTGCGGCTGGATTCACCTGAGGCTCTGAGGCAACACGCCCAGACGGTCTATCAGCAGGTGGTGGTCACGCGGCAGATGCCCATGAACAATGCCACCGGTATCACGGAGGAAGAGCGCGCCATCGTGGCCCAGTGGTTCCGCCAGGGCGCGCCGGTCGAATGACCATGGCCTCTCCGGGAGCCGGTGATGCGGTTTTGCGATAACCTCGGGCGCTCACGATGCAAGGAGATTGCCCATGAAGACGCGTGCCGCCGTGGCCTGGAAGGCTGGCGAACCCCTGAC
>JALOSN010000053.1 GCA_025458415.1 Hydrogenophaga sp. | reverse complement strand
CGTTCAATCTGAGCCAGGATCAAACTCTTTAGTTCGATCTTGAAATTACTCATAAAAACGGAATTGAAGTGAACTTCACTTCTATTCTCATGAGCGTTTGAGGCCTTGCGGCCTCGGACTCTTGCGAGTCTTTTGGCAATCGCCTTCAAACGCCCACGCTTATCGGCTGTATGTTTTTAATGAACCCACAGTCTGCAAAACGCCCAGGCTTGTCGCCTCGCTTTTTGCTCTCCGCTGCGATCAGCAGAGCCTCGTATTATGACACAGTTTTTGCCGCTTCGTCAAACCGGTCGAAAAATTTTCTCGACCGCCTCACCAAGCACCCCAGAACAACCCGGAGCCACCAACCACACCGTGTCGGTCGACACCCCACGCACCGCATGGAGCCTTCGACCCGCCGCAACACCCGACCAGCCACCAGAACCCGTCCGGCACCCGATCTGCATCGCAGCAGTGATCAGCGAAGCCTTGCAGTATACACCAGATTTTTAACGTCAGTCAACCACTGCTTTTTTATTTCGCACGGCGGATCTATTGCCGCTCGGTCCTGCTCTTGAACACCAGTTCAGGTACGGGGCCGCTCTGGCGGCACCCTGGGCGGGATAATCCGCGCTCCCCTTGTATGGACGCGTATGGCACTCATCACCCTTCAGGACGCCCAGCTGGCTTTCGGGCACGTACCGCTGCTGGATCATTGCGATTTCTCGCTGGAACCGGTCGAACGCGTCGGGCTGATCGGGCGCAGCGGGACCGGCAAGTCGTCGTTGCTGCGCATCCTGGCGGGCCTGGAAGCCCCGGACGACGGTCAGCGGATCGTCACGGATGGCCTGCGGATCGCCTATGTGTCGCAGGAACCCGCGCTTGAGGCGCGCCAGACGGTGTTCGAGGCGGCCAGCGAGGGGCTGGCGGAGGCGCGGAGACTGAGGGAGCGCTACCTGGGTGGGGATGCGGATGCCGATCTGGATGAGTTGCAGAACCGCATCGAGGCGCTGGATGGCTGGAACTGGGAGCGACGGGTGGAGGAAACCCTGCAGCGCCTGCACCTCGACCCGGCGGCCCGCGTGGGCGATCTGTCCGGCGGGCAGCGCAAGCGGGTGGCGCTCGCGCAGGCGCTGGTCACCCGCCCGGACGTGCTGCTGCTGGACGAACCCACCAACCACCTTGATCTGGACAGCATCGTCTGGCTGGAGGACCTGCTGCTGCAGTTCCGGGGCAGTGTGGTGACCATCAGCCACGACCGGGCTTTCCTGGACCGGGTGGCCACCCGCATGGTGGAACTGGACCGCGGGCGGCTGCTGACTTATCCGGGCAACTTCGCCCGCTATCAGGCCCTCAAGGAAGAACAACTGGCCCAGGAGGCGGTGGTCAATGCCCGCGCCGACAAGCTGCTGGCGCAGGAAGAGGTGTGGATCCGCAAGGGCGTGGAGGCCCGCAGGACGCGGGCGCAGGGACGCATCGTGCGGCTGCAGCGCCTGCGAGCCCAGCGCGAGGCCCGGCGAGACGTGGTGGGCCGGGTGAAGCTGGACGTGGCACGCGGTGAAGCCAGCGGGAAGATCGTGTCGGAACTGGAGGGGGTGTCAAAGGGTTTTGTCCGCCCGGATGGGTCGACCCTGTGTGTCGTACGCGATTTCTCGACCACCGTTCTGCGGGGTGACAAGGTGGGGCTGATCGGCCCCAACGGCGCGGGAAAGTCGACGCTCCTGCGGCTGATGCTGGGCGAACTGGCCCCGGACCAAGGCACGGTGCGACAGGGCAGCCGGGTAAGCGTGGCCTACTTTGACCAGATGCGGGAGCAGATCGATCTGGAGGCGACGCTGGAGGACTTCATCAGCCCGGGCAGCGAGTGGATCGAGATTGGCGAGCGACGCACCCACGTGCGCAGCTACCTGGCGGACTTCCTGTTCTCACCGGAACGGGCACGGGCGCCTGTGCGCACCCTGTCGGGTGGCGAGCGCAACCGCCTGCTGCTGGCCAGGCTGTTTGCGCGGCCAGCCAACGTGCTGGTGCTGGACGAGCCAACCAACGATCTGGACATCGACACTCTGGAGCTGCTGGAGGACCTGCTGCAAGACTACGAGGGCACCGTGTTCCTGGTCAGTCACGACCGCCGTTTCCTGGACAACGTGGTGACCAGCACCCTGGTGTCCGAAGGCGATGGCCGCTGGCGCGAATATGTGGGCGATGTACAGGACTGGCTGACCCAGGCGGCCAGACAGCCAGCGGGATTGCCCGCATCGGGCAGGCCAACGGGCACAGACAAGGGCGCCCGGCCGACAGCCAGCGCCGAAGGACAACCGCCAGCGGGCCGGCGAAAGCTCAGCTACAAGGAGCAGCGGGAGTTCGAAGCCCTGCCCCAGCGCATTGCGGATCTGGAGAGCGAGCAGGCGAGCATCGAGAGCCAGCTGGCCGACGGGAGCCTGTATGCCAGCGACCCGGCTCGGGCGGCTCAACTGGCGACGCGCCTGACCGATATAGAGGCCCAATGGTTCGAGGCGATGGAACGTCTGGAATCGCTGAGCAACGGCTGACCCCCTCGGGTATGCTGGGCCAGGACGCCATCAATTCCCATGCCCACCTCTCCCGATCGACTGGCCCAGGACCTGCAACGCAGTCTCAATGAACTGCAGCAGGAGCGTGAGCGGACCCAGCAGTTGCTGGCGGAGCTTGAGCGCCAGAACCATGAGCTGGACCGCCTGCGCAGTTCGATCCACCGGGAATCGAACAGCCGGCTGCTGGCGGAGGAAGCCCTGGACGAAACCCGGGACCGCCTGCAGCTGGCGGTGGAGGCGGCGGGCCTGGCCCTCTGGGACTGGCAGCTGACCTCCCGGTCGGTGTTTCTGTCGGCCCGCTGGGGCGAGCTGATCGGGGATGTGGCCATGGATGCGCAGTGGGATCTGGACAAGCTGCATGAGCGCGTCCATCCGGATGACCTGGTGCGCCTGCGGCCCAAGGTCCGCGGGCTGCTGGACGGCACCCAGCAGCGTGAGGTGTTCCAGCACCGTGTGCGGCGCTTTGACGGCTGGGTCTGGGTGGAGACCCATGCCATGGTGGCGGAGCAGGACAAGCGCCGCCAGCCGCTGCGGCTGATGGGCACGGTGGCCGATATCGGGGACCGCAAACGGGCCGAGCTGGAAACGGCGCACGCCCGCGAGATGGCCGAGCAGGCCAGCCGCGCCAAGAGTGCCTTTCTGGCCAACATGAGTCACGAAGTCCGCACGCCACTGAACGCACTGATGGGGCTGACGCGCATGCTGATGGACTCGCCCCTGAACGAGGAGCAGCGTGGCTGGCTGGCGCTGATGGACAGTTCGGCCAACGCCCTGCTGGCCCTGCTCAACGACATCCTGGACCTGTCTCGCATCGAGGCTGGCAAACTGGGGATTGAACAGGTGCGCTTCGAGCTGCGCCCGGTTCTGGAGGCCGCCGTGGGGCCTTACGCGGGGCAGGCCAAGGCCAAGCCGCTGGCATTCAGCCTGGAAGTGGATCCGGGCGTGCCCATCTGGATCAGGGGCGATCCGGGGCGGCTGCGGCAGGTGTTGGGCAACCTGCTGTCCAACGCACTGAAGTTCACACCGAAGAACGGATCGATCCAGGTGCAGGTCCGGCAGGCGGGGGAGCTTGAAGGCGTGCCCCTGCTGCAGTTCGCCGTGCGTGACAGCGGGGTCGGTATCAGTCGCAAGCAGCAGACCACCATATTCGATGCCTTCACCCAGGCCGATGTGTCCACCTCGCGCCGGTATGGCGGGAGCGGACTGGGCCTGGCGATCTGCGACCGGCTGGCCCGGCTGATGGGTGGGAGGATCGAGCTGCAAAGCGAGCTGGGTCAGGGCAGCCTGTTCACCCTGGTGCTGCCGCTGCCCGATGCGGGCGCGGACGGCGGCGAGACTGTCAGTGCGCCGGCCGAACTGGAAGGCATGGCCCTGGCCGGCCCGCGCTACGGCGGACGGGTGGTGCTGCTGGCGGAGGACAACCCGGTCAACGAGCTCATGATGCGGCAGATGCTGCTCAAACTGGGCTTCACGGTGCGCGTGGCGCGCGGCGGGGCGCAAGCCGTGAGCCAGTGGGAACAGGGCGGCGTGGACCTGGTTCTGATGGATGTGCAGATGCCGGGCATGAGCGGGCTGGATGCCACCCGTGCCATCAGGGTATCGGAGTCTCGTCGCCGGCTGCCCCGGACGCCGATCGTGGCGGTGACGGCCAGCGCCATGCCGGGTGACAGGCAGGCCTGCCTGGACGCCGGTATGGACGGCTACACGGCCAAGCCTGTGAGCCCGCATGCACTGATGCGGGAGATGGACCGCGTGCTGGCCCGGGCCGCGGCCGTCCAGGACGGGCTGACCGACAGCGGCCGCTCTGGCGAAGTGCCGGCCGTACGCACGTCCGATCGTGGCGATGCACAACCTTCGCTCGACCTGGACAAGCTGAGGCGGCGCCTGGATGACGATGAAGGTTCACTGCAGGAGCTGGCTCAGGCGATGCGGCTGGACCTGGCCGAACGCATGCAGGGGCTGCGGGCGGCGCTGGAGCGGCGTGACAGCGAGGCCGCGGTGGCCCATGCCCACGGCCTGAAAGGATCTCTGGGCAGCATGACCGCGGAACGCGGGGCACGATTGGCCAAGGGCCTTGAGCTGGCGGCGCGGACAGCGGACTGGAGCCTGTTCGAGCGTGCCTTGCCTCTGATGCAGGCCGAATCGGCGGAAATCGAGCGTGCCCTGGCACGCGTGACACAAGGCAGCGAACCCGACCTGTTCCCGGACGGACCGCTCACCCCGGGGAGCTGAGCCCGCGTTCGCGTGTGCTGCCCCCCAGCACGCGGCGGTAGACGTCCCAGAACGCGGCGTCCTGCGTGGTGGCGAAGTTGATGCGCATGAGGGTGCTCGGCGCCCGTGCCGCGTGGAACAGGGCTCCGGGCGCGATCAGGAAGCCTTCGTCCAGCAGGCGCTGGGACAGGGCCTCGGTGTCGACACCGGTGTCGACCCAGCCGAACAGACCGGCCGGCTCGGCCACGAAGCGGCAACCCGCCGCCTCGGCCAGCCGCACGCTGCGGCCGCGCGCCTGGTCGAGCCGGTGGCGGATGCGCTCGGCGTGGCGCCTGAGCTGCCCTTGTTCGATACAGATCGACAGCGCACGTTCGAGCAGACTGGGCGTGGTCAGCGTGGTCAGCAGCTTGACGTCCAGCAGGCGCTCGACCCAACCTGGCGGCGCCACGAGGTAGCCGACCCGCCAGTTGGGCGCCAGGATTTTCGCGAAGCCGCTCACATAGAAGCTGCGCTGCAGACCGTCGAGCACGCACATGCGGGTGGCGTGCTCGGGCGCAATGTGGCTGTAGGTGTCGTCCTCGACCACGTGGAAATTGTGCTGCTGGGCCAGCTGCAGGACGCGGTGGGCACTGGCCGCCGAGAGACAGTAACCGGTGGGGTTGTGCAACACGCTGACGCTCACGAACAGCTTGGGGGCATGGGCCTCGCAGTAGCGGGCCATGACCTCCAGGTCAGGGCCGGCGGGACCCCGGTGGACCGGCAGCACGCGCATGCCCATGGCTTCCAGACGGGCAAACTCGACCGCCCAGCCGGGCTCCTCGACCATCACCCCGTCACCGGGCTTGAGCAGGGTTCGGCTGACGATGTCCAACGCGTGCGTGGCACCGACCGTGGTGATGATCTGGTCCGGCCCGGCCGGCAGGCCCAGCCCGACCAGCCGGGTCGCCAGGGTGCGGCGCAACTGGCCGTCGCCATGCGGCTCACCGTACCGCAGCGAGGCTTCGGCCAGGGTCTCGGTGGCGGTGACCCGTCGCAGGGCCGACTGGAGAAAGCCCGAGGACATCCAGTCGGCCGGAAACGCCCCCATGCCGGGCTGCGGCCGGGCGCCGGCCGGATGGAACATGCCCCGGATCAGGGCCGCGGCATTGACCGGCGCCGCCATTCGGCCCGCCTCAGGACCGGAGCCGGACGCGGGTTCGCCATGGGGCCGCTGCCGCTCGCGGACGAAAAAACCTCGGTTGCGTCGGGCCTCGACCAGCCCCTGGGCCAGCAACTGGTCATAGGCCGTCACCACTGTGGACGGATTGACCCCGTGCTGAGTGGCGCACTGCCGGACGCTGGGCAGCCGCGCACCCGGCGGCAGCAGCCGGTGGCGGATGCGATCGGCAAACCGGGCTGCGAGCTGTTCCGACAGGGGTTGTGCGGCGGCACGCGTCAATGCGGCGGGAGCCGGAGGGTGCAACGTGGACATGTTCGTGTATGGATACCTGTACCCATACAGTTTTTCGGACGCCCGGTCTGTCTGTATGGTCTGTGTATGGCCCGGAAGGATAAAGTGGCTTGCATGATCCGACAAGCAATTCCCACCGACATGAAGCGGCCCCAGGTCGGATGCGGCGCCCGGCAGGCGGGAGAGGCCACATGAACGCGAGTGAATTCGGCGCCCTGCTGATGCTGGCCACCGCCAGCAGTTTCACGCCCGGCCCGAACACCACGCTGTCGACCGCGCTGGCCGCCAACTTCGGCCTGCGCCGGGCGTTGCGCTTCATCATCGCCGTTCCGGTGGGCTGGGGTGTGCTGTTCACGCTGTGCGCGGCCGGTGTCGGTTCGCTGGTGGTGGCGCTGCCGGCGCTGCGCTGGGCCATTCTGCTGGGGGGGACCGGCTATCTGCTG
>JALOSN010000052.1 GCA_025458415.1 Hydrogenophaga sp. | reverse complement strand
CGCAACTGGCTGCTCGACCCCAACGCTTTCGACCTGGTGTCCGTGGGCCGCCACACGGTGGACACCTACATCGCAGGACTGGGCTTCAATCTGGCCGCTCTGCCCGCTCCGGCACCATCCCGGCGGGTTCCTTTGCGCGCGAAGGCAGGCGCAGGTGCAAAGCCGCCTGCGCCAGCAGGTTTGCCGAGACCGGTGCGGTCACGAACACGAACAGCGTGATCAGCAGTTCGGCCACGCCGAACCTCCCTTGCGACCAGCCCAGCAGTAGAGAGGCCAGCAACACGCCACCCACACCCAGGGTGGAGGCTTTGGTGGGCGCGTGCAGCCGCATGTAAAAGTCGGGCAGGCGGATCATGCCGATGGCGCCCACCAGCAGGAAGAAGGCACCGATCACGATGAGTGCGGCAGCGGTCCATTCAATGAGGGGGTTCAGGTTGTCCATCGCGTCACTCCACCACATCGCCACGGCTGAGGTAGCGCGCCAGTGCCACCGTGCCCACAAAGCCCAGCAGGGCCACGATCAAGGCCGCTTCAAACAGCAGCGGCGTCTGCCAGCGCAAGCCCAGCATCACCACCAGCGCCACCAGGCTCAGGTAAAGCGTGTCCAGTGCGAGCACGCGGTCGGCGACGGTGGGGCCCAGCAACAGGCGCCAGCCGCACATCAACAAGGTCAGGGTCACGGCACCGATGCCGATGGTCAGCGCAAGGTCCAGCACGCTCATGTCAGCCCTCTCCGTCCAGACGGAACACCGCCAGCAGCGGCGCTTCGTAACGAGACTTCATGTCGGCCACCATGCCGGCCTCGTCGTCGCAGTTGAGCGCATGCACCCAGATGCAGCGGGCCTGCTCGTCGACCACGGCCGAGACCGTACCCGGCGTCATGGTGATGATGCTGGCAAACAGCGCGTTCACCCGGTGATGGTCGCAGGCCAGCGGCACGCGCAGCCAGGCGGGCTGCGGCCGGCTCATGGAACCCAGCACCAGTTTGGCCACCGTGATGTTGGACATCACGATGTCCCAGGTCACCACCAGTGTGAGACGGATCGCCGGACTCCAGCGGATGGGCGCCCCGACGTGCAGCAGCCCGCGCAGCAATCGCGGGACGATCAGGCCGATCAGAGCCGCCGAGAGCAGGTGCACCGGCTCCAGACTGCGCGAAAGCGCCAGCCAGCTGACCGCCAGCAGCAGCGACAGCACCGGGTGGTCGAACCAGCCACCGCGGCGGTCCAGGGTGTCGGATTTCATGGTTGCTTCTCCTGGCTCGGAACGGATTTGGCGGGCGCCGGGGCGGGGCGCTGGCCGTCGTAGGGGCGGGTGGTCGATCGTCCGACCGCGTCGGCGCCGAGCACCGCACGCACATAGTCGCTGGACTGCGACAGCTGGGTGGCTGCCGCGTCGGTGTAGCGTTTCACCGGCGAGGCCATCACCGCCAGCACCAGTGTGAGCGCCATGAAAGCCCACACGGGTGCCAGCAGGCGAGCGCTGGAGCCCGAAGCCCCGGCATCACCCGCAGGCTGCACGTGCCAGAACACGATCACGCCAGCGCGGGCGAGTCCCACGATGCTCAGGAAGCCGACCACCAGCACCACGCTCCAGATCCAGGCTTGGGCCGGCAGGCCCGTGCTGGACTCCAGCACCATCAGCTTGCCCAGGAAGCCCGGCAGCGGCGGCAGGCCGGCCACCGAAGCGGCGCCGAACAACATCATCACGCCCAGCAGCACCGGCTCGCGCACTGCGTGGGCAGGCTGCAATTTGTCGTGGGTGTCGCCGCGCTGCGCGGCCATCAGCTCCACCAGCAGGAACAGGCCTGCGATCACGATGGTGCTGTGCAGCGTGTAGTACAGCGCGGCCGACAGCGTCTCGGGCGTGAACAGGCCGACGGCGGCAAGGATGGTGCCCACCGACGACACGGTGAGGTAGGCCACCAGGCGACCCATGGTGTGCGCGGCCAGGGCGCCGAGCACGCCCAGTGCGCTGGTGGCCAGGGCCAGCGGCATCAGCCAGTCGGCCACCGTCAGCGCGGCGGGGCCAGCCTCGGCGCCGTACAGCTGCCAGTGCACACGCACGATGCTGTACACGCCCACCTTGGTCATGATGGCGAACAGCGCCGCCACCGGTGCACTGGCCGCGGCGTAGGTGCCGGGCAGCCAGAAGTACAGCGGCAGCATGGCGGCCTTGAGGCCAAACACCACCAGCAGCACCAGCGCCGCCACCTTGGCAAACACCAGCTGGTCGCCCTGCAACAGCGCCAGGCGCTGCCCCACATCGGCCATGTTCAGGGTACCGGTGGCCGCGTACACCAGCGAAAGACCGATCAGGAACAGGCCCGAAGCCACCAGGTTGAGCACCACGTAGTGCACGCCCATGCGGAACCGCTCGCGCCCCTGGCCATGCACCAGCAGCACATACGACGCGATCAGCAGCACCTCGAAGAACACAAACAGGTTGAACAGGTCGCCGGTCAGGAACGCGCCCGAAAGACCCATGAGCTGGAACTGGAACAGCGCGTGGAAATAGCGGCCGTGGGCGTCCCATCCGCCGCAGGCGTACCACAGCACCGGCACCGCCACCAGGTAGGTCAGCAGCACCATCAACGCCGAGAGACGGTCCACCACCATGACGATGCCAAACGGTGCTGGCCATTCGCCCAGGCGGTAAGCCAGCAACTCGCCACTGGCGGCGTGCTGCACCAGGGCAGCGGCCATGAGCAGGCCCAGCAGCGCCGAGCCCTGGCTGATGCGGCGGCGCCAGCGCAAAGCCGCGTCGTCGTGCGCCCCACCCTGCCCGGCCATGCCACCAGCGTCACCGATCAGCAGCAGCAGCACCGCCGTCAACATCGGCAGCACCACCGACAGCACCGGCGCGTGCTGCAGCCACAAACCCATCAAACCCTCGATCATGCGCGCGGCCCTCCAGGCTCGTGGCCGTCCACATGGTCGCTGCCGCTCTCATGCCGGCTGCGCAGCGCGAGCTCGACCACGAAACCGGTGGTGGCGAAGCCGATCACGATGGCGGTCAGCACCAGCGCCTGCGGCAGCGGGTCGGCCACCGGGCCGGCGCCGACCAGCACCGGAGCGGCATTGGTCCACAGGCGGCCCATGAGGAAGATGAAGACGTTGACCGCGTAACCGAACAGAGACAGGCCCAGCACCACCGCAAATGTGCGCCCGCGCAGCATCATGTAGATGCCGGTGGCGGTGACCACGCCCACCCCCGTGGCGAGAAGAAACTCCATGCTCATGACGGGCTCCGATTGAGGTTGAGGTTGGGCGCTTCGCGGGAAGCCTGGCCCAACACCGAGATCGTCAGCAAGGTGCTGCCGACCACCGTGAGATAGACCCCGAGGTCGAACAGCGCGGCGGTGGCCAGCGGCAGCTCACCCAGCAGCGGCACATGCGGATGGCCGAACGCACTGGTGAGGAAGGGCCTGCCCAGCACGAAGGCACCGACACCGGTCAGGCCCGCAATGCCCAGACCGGCACCGATCCAGCGCACGAAGCGGCGGCCACCCCCGGCGCGCATCAGCTGCTCGGCCCGCGCCTGCCCCAGCGACATGAACTGCAGCACCAGCGCCACCGCCGTGACCAGCCCGGCGATGAAGCCGCCGCCGGGCAGGTTGTGGCCACGCATGAAGATGTAGATGCTGAACACCAGCGCCAGCGGCAGCACCACCGAAGCGGCCACGCGCAGCAGCAGCGGCTGTTGCGCAAAGGTCCAGAGCCTGCCCTCCGGGTCCATGCCCGGCTTGCGGGCGCGCATGCCGTCCATGAGCGCCAGCACACCGATGGCGGCGATGCCCAGCACGGTGATCTCGCCCATGGTGTCGTAGCCGCGGAAGTCCACCAGGATCACGTTGACCACGTTGGAACCGCCGCCCTTGGGCAGCGACTGCTCCAGGAAGTACCAAGAGATGGATTCAAAATCGCGCGTGAGCACCAGCCAGGTCAGGGTCGCCATGGCGGCGCCACCGGCCAGCGCCAGCGTGGCGTGCAATCCCTTGCGCAAGGCGGGCGTCTCGCGGGGCGAGGTTTGCGGCAACAGAGCCAGGCCCATGAGCAACAGCACGGTGGACACGATGTCCACCGACAGCTGGGTCAGCGCCAGGTCGGGTGCGGAAAAGCCCAGGAATGTGAGCGAGGCGGCGACACCTACCACGCCCACCAGAATGACCGTCACAAAGCGCTGGTAGTGGGTGCGCACGATGGCCACACAAGTCACCAGCAGCAGCCCCCACATGGCCCAGGCCAGCGGCGTGGCGGCCATCTGCGGCCGGTCTCCGGTGCCCATGCCGCTGCCCAGCAAAGGCAGCGCGCCCAGCACCAAGGCGGTGAGCAGCAGCCAGCCCACGTAGCGTTGCAGCGAACCGGTTTCCAGCAGCCGCGTGATGCGACTGGCCAGGCCGAACAGGTGATCGATCAGCCACTCGAAGATGGCGCGCCCGGTGGCGACGCCGAACCAGTCTTCGGAGCTGATACGGTGCAGCCGCTTGCCCTTGGCCAGCCAAAGGTACAGGCCCACACCCACCGCCAGCGCGATGGCGCTCATCAGCAGCGGCAGGTTGAAACCATGCCAGATCGCCAGGTAATAGTCGGGCAGCGGCTGCCCCGCCAGAGCAGTGGCGGCCACGTGCACCAGCGGACCGAAGGTGACGGCAGGCAGCAGGCCAACGACGATGCACATGACGACCAGCAGCATGGCGGGCAGCTTCATGCCCAGCGGCGGCTCGTGCGGGTGCTTGTTGGGCACATCGCCCAGCTCACCGTTGAAGTAGGTGTCGTGCACAAAGCGCAGCGAATAGGCCACGCTGAACACGCCGGCCAGTGTCACGAGCGCCGGCACCAGCAAGGCATACAGGCCACTCGTGCCCACCACTGCCTCGGTGAAGAACATCTCTTTGGACAGGAAGCCGTTGGTCAGCGGCACACCGGCCATGGACGCGGCCGCCACCATGGACAGCGTGGCCGTCCAGGGCATAAGCTTGTAGAGGCCGCCCAGCTGCCGCATGTCGCGCGAATGGGTCTCGTGGTCCACGATGCCGGCGATCATGAACAACGAAGCCTTGAAAGTGGCGTGGTTGAGCACATGGAACACCGCGGCCACCGCGGCCAGCGGCGAACCCAGCCCGATCAGGAACACGATCAACCCCAGATGGCTCACCGTGGAATACGCCAGCAATCCCTTGAGGTCGTGCTTGAAGACCGCGATGAAGGCGGCGAACAGCACCGTGATCAAACCCACGGCGGTGACGATGATCTCAAAATGCCCGGTACCCGCCAGCACCGGGTACATGCGCATCAGCAGGAACACCCCGGCCTTGACCATGGTGGCCGAATGCAGATAGGCCGAGACCGGGGTGGGCGCGGCCATGGCGTCGGGCAGCCAGAAATGGAACGGGAACTGCGCGCTTTTGGTGAAGGCGCCCAGCAGGATCAGCAGCAACGCCGGCACAAAGCGCGGGTCGGCCTGGATCGCCGCCACGTTGGCCGCCATGGCGCTGAGCTCATAGGTGCCGGCGATCTGACCCAGAAGCACAAAACCACCCAGCATGGCGAGGCCGCCACCGCCGGTGATGGCCAGCGCCTGCCGCGCACCGGCGCGCGCGTCGGGCCGGTGGCTCCAGAACCCGATCAACAGGAACGATGAAATGCTGGTCAGTTCCCAGAACACCACCAGCAACAAGAGGTTGTCCGAGAGCACCACGCCCAGCATGGCCGCCATGAACAGCATCATGAAACTGAAGAACTTGCCGGCCGAGTCTTCCAGGCTCAGGTAGTAGTGTGCGTACAGCACGATCAGCAGGCCGATGAACAGGATCAGCCCGGCAAACATCAACGACAGGCCATCGAGCCTGAAGCTCAGATTCAGCCCGATCTCGGGCACCCAGGGCCAGGCGTTCATGACCACGCCCCCGCCCATGACCACCGGGGCTTGGGACAGCAGCAGCCCCAAGGCGGTGGCGGTGACGAGGCCTGCCGCACAGGCGGTGAGCAGGCGAGACTTTGAACCGAGCCAGGCGGTGGCCACGGTCCCGAGCAGCAGAGGCAGAAGAACAATCAATAAGAGCACGGTGCTTCCTTCGGGTGACCCAGCATTCTAGATAATGCAGGGGGCAGGTCCTGCCAGACGATCAATCGTGTGAAACGTGCTGGATCGGCTGCATGCGCCATGCCAAGTGGGAACTGGCACCCACCACCGCGCCCACGGTCCAGAAGACGCCACCCACGCCCAACAGCACACCGGCGGAGCCGAACAGCAGCGGCATGAGCACGCTGGAGCCGTTGATGGCCATGGCGCGCAGACCCAGCGCCTCGCCGTGGCGGTGCTTCGGTGTGATCTGGTGCAAGGTGCTCATGATCATGGGCTGGACCGAGCCCAGCGCCAACCCCAGTAGGACAGACAGCGCCATCATGGCCCAGGCCTCATGCACCAGCGGATAGGCCACGAACAGCGCCGCCGTGGCCAGCATGGCCGAGCCAATCACCACCCGCTCGCTCAGCCGCGAAGCCAGCCAGGGCATCACCAGCCGGATGGCGGTGGCGGCGTGGCGCTCAGGCCCCGCTCGTGCCCCAGCACGGGGACCAGGAAGGTGTGCACATCCCAGCAGCTCGACAGCGCCCAGTTGATCAGCATCAGACGCCGGAAAGCGGCGTCGCGCAGCAGGTTCCATGAAGAACCACTGGTGTTGCGCAAACCGGCGGCCACGGGCTCAAACTCTTCTGTCCGGCGCACCCAAAACCACGCCAGGATCGGCAAGATGGCCAGCAACAGGTAAGCGGCCCGGAACCCCGAGGCATCGATCAGCAGCCCGGCGGCGAGCGGCCCGAGAAAATTGGATATGGAAGGACCGATGGCCATCCAGCTGAACACCTGCTTGAGTTCGGTGGGGCTGTGGGCCAGCCGCCCCACGTGGCGCTGCAGCGCGATCATGGCCATACCACTGGCGGCCCCGGAACACAGCGCCGTGATGCACAGCACCGGGTACAGCGGAAAAGCCACCGCGAGCGCCGCGCCCAGGGTCGCGATCCAGATCGCGATCCAGACCGGTTTGCGCAGGCCGCGACGGTCGG
>JALOSN010000478.1 GCA_025458415.1 Hydrogenophaga sp. | reverse complement strand
TGGCCGATGAGGTAGATGCGCTTGAGGTCACGGTCTTCACGCAGCACGCTCATCAGGGCCGTCATGCGCATATCGGCGTGGGCGTCGAAGCGGAAATGCCAGTAACTGCACTTCTCGTTGGTCAGCACCGGGTCGACCGCCGAGTAGTTGAGGAACACCATGCGCCGCTGCGGGTCGCGCTCGTTGTGGCGGCCGATGGCCTCGATGAGGGCGCTGGCGGTGGCCGAGGAGTTGCCCTGGGCCACGATGCGGATGCCGCGGTCGACCGCCGAGCGCAGGGCGGACATGGCTTCCTCGGCCTGGCCCTTGCTGTCGAAGCGCTCGATGAGCAGCGGGCGGGCGCCGCCTTCGGAGGCCGGCAGGCGGACACCGCCGCGGGCGTTGACCCGTTCGGCGGCCCACACCAGGTTGCGGAACACCGCCTCGCCGGTGTTGGCAAAGGGGCCTGACAGGCCCTCGATCATGGCAATGCGGATGGGCTCGCCCTGCGGTGGTGTCGGCTGGGCCTGGAGGCCAGCCGAAGCCAGCAGGCCGAGCGCCAGGGTGATCAGGCCTCGGCGGGAGCGGGCCAATGGGAATGAAGTCATGGATGAAGATCTCCGGTTTCGTCGGAACAGCAGGGTGGAGCCGTCCCGGGTTTTATGGCCAGCTGTCGCGCGTGTGACAGCGGGGCCGCAGTGTAATTCCTAATTACGGACACTGCTCCCCGGGGGTATCGGGGTCATCGATGGACAGGAATGGCCAGATCGGCGAGCGGCCAGCGGGGCCGGACATCGAAGCGGCGGGCCGCGCCGGCGTCCATGTTTAGCAGGCCGGCCTGGGCCCGCAGGCCGGCCGCCAGGGCGATCATGGCGCCGTTGTCGGTGCACAGGTGCAACTCCGGATAGTGGACCCGCACACCGGCACGGGCGCACACCTCGTTCAACTGCTGGCGCAGCAGGTGGTTGGCGCCGACACCGCCGGCCACCACGAGGCGGTGCAGGCCGCAAGCCTTGACCGCGGTCATGGACTTCTTCACCAGCACTTCCACGATGGCAGCCTGCGCGCTGGCAGCGACGTCGGCCCTTCGGCGCGGGCGTGGGCCAGCCGCTTGACCTGGGTGAGGACCGCGGTCTTGAGGCCGGCGAAGGAGAAGTCCAGGTCTCCGCTGTGCAGCATGGGGCGGGGAAACCGGTAGGCCTGGTCATCGCCCTGCCCGGCCAGACGCGAGAGCGCAGGGCCACCGGGGTAGCCCAGGCCCAGCAGCTTGGCGGATTTGTCGAACGCCTCGCCGGCTGCATCGTCGATGGTCTCACCCAGCAGTTGGTAGCGCCCCACCCCGTCGACCCGCATCAGCTGGGTGTGACCACCCGACACCAGCAGGGCGACAAAGGGGAATTCGGGCGGGTCGGCGCTCAGGAAGGGGGACAGCAGATGGCCTTCCAGGTGGTGGATGCCGAACGCCGGCCGGCCCAGCGCCATGGCCAGCGAAGCGGCAACGCCAGCGCCCACCAGCAAGGCACCGGCGAGCCCCGGACCGCGGGTGTAGGCGATGGCGTCGACCTGGTCCAGCGCCACGCCAGCCTGGGCCAGCACCGCCTCGGTCAGCGGCAGGACGCGCCGGATGTGGTCGCGGCTGGCCAGCTCGGGCACCACGCCGCCGTAGGCCTGGTGCATCTCGATCTGGCTGTGCAGGGCGTCGCCAAGCAGGCGCGGCACGCCGGGGCCGCTGGCGTCCACCAGCGCCACACCGGTTTCGTCACAGGAGGACTCGAAGCCAAGAATGCGCATGGGGCGGGAGTGTACGTGCAGGCGGCGCGCCCTGTGGCTCGGCACACTTGTTGCTGAAGCGGCACCACCCATGAAAACCGGACTGCATTTCCTGATTGCCGCCAAGCGCTGCGAGATCGCCGAGCTGCAGGAGCTGACCCAGACCAGCGCCCTGGTGCGCGTGACCGCCCGCCTGGTGCACGGCCTGCAACGCGAGCGTGGCCTGTCCAACCTGTTTCTGGCCAGCCTGAACGGCCACTGGCAACCCGAACTGGATGAACAAGTGGCCGCATGCGTGGCCATGCAGCAGGAGCTGCTGGACGGCTTTGGCTCGATGGACATCGAACCCCGACTGGGACAGGGCGCGCGCCTGTTCAGCCGCGTGGCCTACGTGATGCAGGGCCTGGACGCTTTGCCGGCCTTGCGTCAGCAGGTGCGCACGCGTGCCTGGACACCCCAGCGGGCCACCCAGGCCTACATTCGCCTCATCAACGGATTGCTGGCGGTGGTGTTCGAGGCCGCCGACAGCGCCGGCGACCCGGACATATCGCGTCGGCTGGTGGCCCTGTTCAACTTCATGCAAGGCAAGGAGCTGGCGGGTCAGGAGCGGGCCAGCGGCGCGGCGGCCTTCGGTTCGGGCCGGGCAGACACGGCCACACAGCAGCACCTGCTGCACCTGATCGACTCGCAGGAACGCTGTCTGCAGGTGTTTGCCGACTTCGCCAGCGACGACCTCAAGCGCGCCTGGCAACAGGCGCAGCAGGCCGACACCCTGGCCGGGCTTGAGCGCCTGCGGCGCGTGATCTGCACCGCGGCGCCAGGCCAGGTGCTGGACACCGGTCAGACCCAGAAGTGGTTTGACGCCTGCACTGCACGCATGGACGCGATGAAAGGGGTGGAGGACCGGCTGGCAGACGAACTGCAGGGCCTGTGCGCTCAGCGGCAGGAGCTGGCCCGCGGCGAACTGGCGGTGCTGGAACG
>JALOSN010000477.1 GCA_025458415.1 Hydrogenophaga sp. | reverse complement strand
GGCCGTGGCCTGCCCGCTGCTGGAAGGCATCGACCTCTCGGGCGCCAAGGGCGTGCTGGTGCTGGTGACCGCAGCCAAGGGCTCGCTCAAGCTGTCCGAATCCAAGCTGGCCATGAACACCATCCGTGCCTACGCTTCGCCGGACGCCCATGTCATCTACGGCGCTGCCTACGACGACAGCCTGGGCGAGGACATGCGCGTCACCGTGGTGGCCACCGGCCTGTCGCGCCAGGGCGCACGGCGCAGCGCGCCACCCCTGCAGGTGCTGCGCACCGGGACCGACAACGCGCCGTTCGTCGTCAACCAGGGCCACGCCGCGGGTCCGCAGTCGGGTGCCGCACAGCCCGACTACCAGTCCATGGCCGTGCCCAGCGTCTGGCGCACCAACCGCACCCAGGCCGCGGCCAAGGTCGATGCGCTGGCATCCGGCGGCATGGACGACTTCGAGATTCCGGCCTTCCTGCGCAAGCAGGCGGATTGACTGAGTGAGGAATCCCCCTGCGCCGCTGCGCGGCTTCCCCCCTCCGTGGCGCGCCTGCGGCGCTTCGAGGGGGGACGGCGACTCGGGCCGGCACAACCGGACCCTTGTCGCCCCTGGAGGGGAGTCAGTCGGCCATGACGAAGCTTTTGCAATGGCTGCCATAGCCATTTGCATGATTGGAAATGGCTGCAAAACTTACAATTGACCGATGGTTTCGCAACGCACCCTCAAATCCCTGACCAAGGCGGTCGGTGTCGGACTGCACAGCGGGCAGCGTGTCGAGCTGACCTTGCGTCCGGCAGCGCCTGACACCGGCATCGTCTTTCGCCGGGTTGACCTGCCCGAGCCGGTCGAGATTCCGGTCAACGCCAGAACGGTCACCGACACCCGCCTGGCGTCCACCATCTCCAATGGTGGAGCCAAGGTGCACACGGTCGAGCACCTGATGAGCGCCTGTGCCGGGCTGGGACTGGACAATCTGTATGTCGACATCACGGCCGAAGAGGTGCCCATCCTCGATGGTTCGGCGGCCTCGTTCGTCTACCTGCTGCAAAGTGCCGGCATCGTCCAGCAGAACGCCCCCAAACGCTTCATCCGCGTGTTGCGTCCGGTCGAGGTGCGTGAGGGCGAAGGCCCCCAGCTCAAGTGGGCCCGCCTGGACCCGTTCCACGGCTACAAGCTGAGCTTCGAAATCGAGTTCGACCACCCGGCCGTCAACTCCACGGGGCAGCGGGTCGAGTTCGACTTCAGCAGCGGGCAGTACGCGCGCGAGATCGCCCGCGCCCGCACCTTTGGCTTCACGCGCGATGTGGAAATGATGCGCTCGCACGGTCTGGCGCTCGGTGGTGGCCTGGACAATGCCATCGTCATGGACGACGTCAAGGTGCTCAACGCCGACGGGCTGCGCTACCAGGACGAATTCGTCAAGCACAAGATTCTGGACGCGATCGGGGATCTGTACATCCTGGGCAAGCCGCCGCGTGGCTTTGCCCAGCTGGCGCCGGCCTGGTGATGCGCAGACACTGAGCGGACATGCTGCTGTTCCGGCTGGCCATCTTCGTGCTGCTGCTGGCTGCGGGCGTCTGCTTTGCCTTCTACATCGGCACCGGCAAGCCCCATTACCGGCAGTGGGGACTGGTCATCCTGAAATGGACCGTGCTGGCCGCGCTGGGCTTCTTCGCCGTGCTGGTGTTCGAGCGTCTGCTCTGAGGCGTCCCTCGGCAACCCGGCTTCAATAGTGGCGACCCGCCTTGTAGGCGGCGTGGGTCCTGGCCTGTAGCGGGCTGACACGCTGGATGGCTGCTGTGGTCCGGCTGACCTGGGCATGCGTGATGCAAAGGCCCAAAGCGTCGGCGGCGTCTTTGCCCGGCAGGCCGGGCAGGCGCAGCAGGCGGCGCACCATCTCCTGGATCTGGGGCTTGGTGGCCCGGCCGTGACCGGCCACGGCCTTCTTGAGCTGCAAAGCCGTGTACTCCGCGACCGGCAGCCCGCTGGCGACCAGCGCTGTCAGGCAGGCGCCGCGCGCCTGGCCCAGCAACAGCGTGGCCTGGGGGTTGACATTGACGAACACGATCTCGCAGACCGCCACCGTCGGCCGGTAACGCGACACCACTTCGGAAATGCCATCGAACAGCACCTTCAGGCGTTCGGGCAGCAGGGCGCCCTCCTTCGGACTGGTGCGGATGGTGCCGCTGGCGACGTAGTGCATCTGCGCGCCCTCCGTGTCGATGACACCGAAGCCGGCACACTGCAGTCCTGGGTCGATGCCGAGAATGCGCATGGTTCAGGCCTGCAGCGACCAGCGCACGGCGTGGAAGAACACCGGGGCGGCAAAACACAGGGCATCGGTGCGGTCCAGCAGACCGCTGGCGCCGGTGACGGAACGTCTGGCCGAACCCCAGTTCGTCACCCCCCGATCGCGCTTGATGGCCTTCATCACCAGGTGCCCCAGCGAGCCGGCCACACAGGCCACCACCGCCATCAACAGGGCCATGATCGGCTTGAACGGCGTCAGGCCGGCCAGGGCCGCGCCCAGCAGCCCGCCGGCCAGCAGTCCCCAGCCCCAGCTGCGCCAGCCAAAGCCGGTGCTGATGCCGGGCACCGCCGGATGACGCTGCCCCCGTGCTGTCAGGTGTTGCACCAGCATGCAGGTCTGCACCACCAGGACCAGAAAGAACACCAGGAAAGCCTCGCGGCCGGACAGGCGCGGGGCCTCGATCATCATCAGGGCCGGCACATGACTCATGCCGTAGACGCAGACCATGATGCCCCACTGCAGCTTGGCGTTGCGCTCCAGGAACCGCTGCGGATCGTTGCCGAAGGCACTGGCCACCGCCACACCCAGAAACGCGTAAACGGGAATGAACACCGTGAACAGGTCGAAATGGCGTGTCCACACCAGCACGTACTGGAAAGGCAGGATCACGAAGAAGGCCAGCAGCAGGGATCGGTGGTCGCCGCGCCGGGTCGGCGAGAGGCTGATGAACTCGCGCAGGATCAGGAAGGACACCAGGGCGAACAGCAGCGTGGCCATGCCGTCGCCCAGCGCCCA
>JALOSN010000476.1 GCA_025458415.1 Hydrogenophaga sp. | reverse complement strand
AGCTGGTGCTGCGAATGACCGGCCGTGTCGTGTTCGGTGACCGGGCCGAGCTTGCGGCTGCCGGTTTCGGCTTCCAGCCGGTTCAGGGTGGCCTCGGCCGCCTGCAACTGGACGCGTGTGATGTCGGCGTTGGCCCTGGCCTGGACGCTGTTCATCCGCAGCAGGACCTGGCCAGCCTGTACGCGCTGGCCTTCGGTGACCAGAATGGTTTCCACCGTTCCGCCGCTCTGGTGCTGCACGGCCTTGCGGTTGCCGGACACGGTGACATGGCCGCTCAGCGGCACACCCTGGTCCAGCGGGGCGAGGGCGGCCCACAGCAGGAAACCGCCCAGTCCGCCAATGATCAGCCACCACCCCAGCTGAATGTGAAAGCGCGTGCTGGTGCTGGCGGTGCCGTTGTGCCCGGGCGGGCCACCGGCCGACGGCGAAAGGACTTCAGCTGGGGTCATGGAGATCGGCTGTGGTGAGGCTGCCCGCGCGGGCGGCATCCGCTGTGGGCATGGGGTCCCGCGCCACCGGGCGCCGTGCTGGCATGGGTCGTCGTCGGCTGGCCTGGGCCAGGTCATCCAGCACCTCGGAGGTCGGCCCGAAGCGGGCCACCTTGCCGTCCTTGAGCAGCAGCAGCCGGGTGGTGACCGACAGTGCACTGGTGCGGTGGCTGATGACCACCACGGTGCGCCCACGTTCGCGCAGTTCCTGAATGGCCTTTGACAGGGCCGCTTCGCCAGCGTCGTCGAGGTTGGAGTTCGGCTCGTCAAGCACCACCAGGGCGGGGTTGCCGTACAGGGCCCGTGCCAGCCCCAGGCGCTGTTTCTGGCCACCGGACAGGCCAGCCCCTCCGTCGCCCAGCAGGGTGTCGTAGCCCTTGGGCAGGTGCAGCACCATGTCGTGGACGCCGGCCATCCGGGCGGCCTCGATGACCTTGTCGGCATCGACCGGTCCGAAGCGGGCGATGTTCTCGCCCACCGTGCCGGCGAACAGTTCGATGTCCTGCGGCAGGTAGCCCAGGTGCGGCCCGAGTTCGGACCGGTCCCACTGGTGAACGTCGGCGCCGTCCAGCCTGACATGGCCCTGGCTGGCGGGCCACACGCCGACCAGCAGTCGTGCCAGGGTGGATTTGCCCGAACCGCTGGGACCGATGATGCCCAGTACCTCCCCGGCCGCCAGCTCTAGGCTGATCTGGTGCAGCACGGGCTCGCCACCGCACGGTGGCTCGGCGCTGACCTCCTGCAGGGACAGTCGCCCGGTGGGGGCGGGCAGGGGCATGGCGGCTTCGCGCGGGGGATGGTCCGCCAGCAGGTCCCTCAGGCGCTCATAGGCGATGCGGGTCGACGACCAGCTCTTCCACATGCCGATCAGCTGATCCACCGGGGCCATGGCCCGTCCCATCAGCACCGAGCCGACCAGCATCATGCCGGGCGTGATGCGGTCCTGCAGCGCCAGCAGGGCACCCAGGCCCAGGATCAGCGACTGCATCGAGGTGGGGCAGCATGCCCATGGCAGCGATCACCTCGGCATTGCGCAGGTTGTTGGTGGCCAGGTTGCCGGCATGGACCGACATGGCGCTGGCCTCGTTGAGTGGGCGCCGGGACACGGCTTCATTGGCCCAGGCCAGCGCCACCAGCACGGCGGTGCCGAAGATGGCGAACACCCCGAGGATCCAGTCGAACAGGAAGATCATCACCAGGTAGATCGGGAACCAGGGGGCATCGAAGAAGGCGAAGGGCCCGTTGCCGGTCAGGAACTGGCGCACCGTGGTCAGGTCGTGCAGGGCCTGACCGGCGTTGGCGCCGCTGCGTTGCAGGTTGCGCTCGAAGGCCGCGGTGTAGACGCGCTGGTTCAGCCGCATGTCCAGCCGGGCGCCGATGCGGATCAGCACGAAGCTGCGAACGAACTCGAGCCCGTGTGTGATCAGGTAGGTGCCCATGACCATCAGCGTGAGCATCAGCAGCGTGGTCTCGTTGCGGCTGGTCAGCACGCGGTCGTAGACCTGCAGCATGTAGATCGAGGGCGCCAGCATCAGCACGTTGATCACGGCGCTGAACACACCCACGCTGCGGAACGCCGACGCGCAATCGGCCAGCGCGTGGCCAATCTCGTTGTCGGGCAGTCGTGATCGAAACAGCATGGATGGTGGCTGGTATGGGGACCCGGCGCCTGGGCTCAACAAGCTGACCGTGGCGTGAATTCGCTCACGCCCAGGCCCGTTCGGCCGGACCTACCGGGACATGACGCAAGCGTGCCCGAATTACCCGGGTGCCAATCGCCCGAGCAGGGCGGCAAAGCCCCCTCACTTCTGGCCTCTGTCCACCTGCCCGATTCCTAACATCACCGCGACACCGGTCGCTCAAGTTGTCAAGCCTGCGGCCGATCCATGGAAGGCGGGCTTGGTGCGCCAGTGCCCTGTTGCCTGAATTTCCAGCCCATTTCTGTCCTACGCCCGACACCAGGAGTCCCCCATGAGCGAGTTGATCACCGGCCTTTCCGCAGCGCAGATTGCCGCTCTGACGACCGACCAGATAGCTGGCATGACGACCGAGGACGTGGCCGCGTTCACCGCCACACAGATCAGGGCGTTGACGACCGCACAGATTCAGGCCCTCACGACAGGCAGCATCGCGGCGTTTTCGACGGCCCAGTTTCCGCAGTTCACTGCCACTCAGGTGGCTGCATTGACCGCTGGTCAGGTCGCTGCGATCGAAACAGCGGACCTGGCGGTGATGACCGCGGGCCAGATCGGAGCCATCGAGGCGGACGACATCGGCTCGCTCACCACTGCCCAGATCGTGGCCCTGACCACCGCCCAGGCCGGCGCACTGACCTCGGGCCAGTTGGCCGCCATGGGC
>JALOSN010000475.1 GCA_025458415.1 Hydrogenophaga sp. | reverse complement strand
GGCTTTGGCGTAGGCGGCCCACTTCTTGGTGAACTCGTCGTTGGCCGGATTCTTCAGGCTCATGAAGTAGTTCCAGGCGGCCAGGTGACCTTCCAGCGGTTTGGTGTCCACGCCGCGCAGCTCTTCCTCGCCCACGCTGAAAGCCACCACCGGCACGTCGGTGGCCTTCAGGCCCGCGTTGCCCAATTCCTTGTAGAAGGGCACGTTAGAGTCGCCGTTGATGGTCGAGACCACCGCGGTCTTCTTGCCCTGGGCGGAGAACTGTTTGATCTTGGCAATGATCGACTGGTAGTCGCTGTGGCCAAAGGGTGTGTACTCTTCCATGATGTCGCTGTCCGGAATGCCCTTGGAGTTCAGGAAGGCACGCAGGATCTTGTTGGTGGTGCGCGGGTACACGTAGTCGGTGCCCAGCAGCACGAAGCGCTTGGCCGAGCCGCCGTCCTTGCTCATCAGGTACTCCACCGCCGGAATGGCCTGCTGGTTGGGTGCGGCGCCGGTGTAGAACACGTTCTTGCTCAGCTCCTCGCCCTCGTACTGCACCGGGTAGAACAGCAGACCGTTGAGTTCCTCGAACACCGGCAGCACCGATTTGCGGCTGACCGATGTCCAGCAGCCGAACACCACCGCCACCTTGTCCTGGGTCAGCAGCTGGCGCGCCCGCTCCGCAAACAGCGGCCAGTTCGACGCCGGGTCGACCACCACCGGCTCGAGCTTCTTGCCCATCACGCCGCCCTTGGCGTTGATCTCTTCAATGGCCATCAGCACCGTGTCCTTGAGCACGGTCTCCGAAATGGCCATGGTGCCCGACAGGCTGTGCAGCACACCGACCTTGATGGTCTGCTGTGCGTGGGCGTTCAGGCCAAAGGCGCCCAGGGCGGTGGCCACCGTCAGGGCTTTGAGGGTAAAACGGCGAGAGTTCTGCATGGCGCTTCTCCAGGTTCCAAGGTTCCAAAAGCATTCGTTGAAAGGGCTGACTGTCGCCACCGCACCACCTCATCGAGGCTTTGCAGTGGGGTCAGACGGATGCTAGGGAGAACCCTGAGGGGCGTCTGTACGCCGGGTGGCGTACGTCGGGCTCAGATGCCCTGCTTCGGCTGGAGCAGCGGCACCCGGTTGATGGCCATGGCCGCCGCGGCGGTGCGCGTTTCCACCCCCATCTTGGCGTGGATGCGCTCCAGGTGCTTTTTCACCGTGGCCGGGCTGGCACCCAGGATGTCGCCGATGTCGCGGTTGATCTTGCCCTTGGCCACCCAGTACAGCACCTCGGCCTCGCGCGCCGTCAGGCCGAAGGTCTGGGCCAGGGCTTCGAGCACGCTGGCGTCCGAAGTTTCCTGCATCACGATCAGCCAGTCGCCACCCTCGCCGTTGGGGCTGGCATCCTCGGGGTCGCCCACCTGCAGGTGCAGGCGGAAGGTCAGGCGCCGCGGCCCGCTTTCCAGTGTCAGCCGGGGTGGCTCCTGCGCCGGTCGGCCGGGCAGCTGCAGGTCGGGCAGGTGCCGGCGCAGCCACTGCAGCACCGGCTCCGGCGTCACGGGCGCCTGGGTGCCGCAATAGCGCTGCAGCAGTTCGCGCGCCAGCGGGGTCTGCCACATCAGCCGTCCGTCACGCTCGCGCACGGTGATGGTGGCGTAGCCAAAGGCATCGAGCGCATTGCGGGCCTGCTCGCGCTCCACCGCGCCATCACGCGCGTGGCGGGCACTGCGCAGGTGCACGCCCATGCGGGCGATCACCTCGCGCGGCTTGATGGGCTTGGTGACATAGTCGGTACCGCCGGCGTCCAGCGCGGCCACCAGGTGCTCGGTCTCGGTCAGGCCGGTCATGAAGATGATGGGGATGCCGGCCGTCGCCGCATCGGCCTTCAGGCTGCGCGCGACCTCGAATCCATCGATACCGGGCATCACGGCATCGAGCAGGATCACATCCGGGTGCGCCTGGCGGGCGCGGCGCAGGGCGCTCTCGCCATCCAGCGCCACCAGCACCGTGTAGCCGGCGGCATCCAGGGCGTCGTGCAGCGGCGCAACGTTGTCGGGCACGTCATCGACGATCAGCACCACCACCCCATCGGCGAGGGGGCGGGACAGGGCATCCACCGGCGCGGGCGGGGGCAGCGGGTTCATGAGCGGGGTGGGTTGGAGTCGGTCACGCACAGCGCCTGCAAGCGCTGCTCGATGGCCTCGAATCGGAATTCCCGGGCCAGCAGCTGGAGGGACCGGGCCAGCTCTTCATGCTCCGGACGCTCCAGCGCCCAGGCGTCCAGCCACTCGATGATGCCTCGCGGATAGCCCAGCCGGACCCGCTCCAGCAAGGGGGCCAGTTCCTCGCAAGCGATCGGCGCTGCCGGCATGGCCGGCGGTGGCGTCCGGGGCGGCGCCTCGTCCAGGATCCAGTCGAGGTCGAGTTTCTGCCCCAGCCAGGCCAGCAGGTCGCTGCGCCGCACGGGCTTGACGAAGAAGTCCTGCGGCGGCGCCTCGGCCTGTCCGTCCAGCTCGGCCTGCAGGCCCCGGTCGAAGGCGTTGGCCGACACGATGGCCACCGGCACCCGGGTCCAGCCCATGCGGCGCAGGCGTCGGATGGTCTCCCAGCCATCGATGCCCGGCATGGCCAGATCCATGAAGATGGCATCGGG
>JALOSN010000474.1 GCA_025458415.1 Hydrogenophaga sp. | reverse complement strand
CATCCTCTACGGCCGTCCGGACGCCGGTCATGAAGCCGCCGTGGCCGCTGCCCGGGCTGCCCACATCCACGACTTCATCGACCGCCTCCCTCAAGGCTACGCCACCGTGGTGGGCGAGCGTGGCCTGAAACTCTCGGGTGGCGAAAAACAGCGGGTCGCCATCGCCCGCACCCTGTTGAAGAACCCGCCCATCCTGATTTTTGACGAGGCCACCTCGGCGCTGGACTCGGCCAACGAGCGCGCGATCCAGGCTGAAATGCGCAGTGCTGCGCGCAACAAGACGACGCTGGTCATTGCGCACCGGCTCTCCACCGTGGTCGACGCCCACGAGATCCTGGTGCTGGTCCACGGGCAGGTCGTCGAGCGCGGCACCCACGCGGAACTGTCCGTCAGGTCCGGCGGCGTCTATGCTCAAATGTGGGCCATGCAGCAGTCCGGCCAGGACAACAACGGAGACAGGGCCCCGCCGCAGGGGTGAGACACCATGGAAACCAAGTGGCTGGAAGACTTTGTCAGCCTGGCTGAAACGCGCAGCTTCAGCCGATCGGCGCAACTGCGACACGTCACGCAGCCGGCGTTTTCGCGCCGCATCCAGTCGCTGGAGGCCTGGGCCGGCACCGACCTGGTCGACCGCTCGTCCTACCCGACCCGGCTGACGCCGGCCGGCCAGACGCTCTATGAGCAGGCACTCGAAATGCTGCAGTCCTTGCAGAGCACCCGCGCCATGCTGCGGGCGCACACCGCAGCGGCCCAGGACGTGATCGAGTTTGCGGTGCCCCACACCCTGGCCTTCACTTTCTTTCCGGCCTGGCTTTCCAGTCTGCGCGAGGTCAGTGGCCCGATCAAGAGCCGCCTGATTGCGTTGAACGTGCACGATGCGGTGATGCGCCTGGTCGAGGGCAGCTGTGACCTGCTGATCGCCTATCACCACGTGACGCAGCCGATCCAGCTCGACGCCGCGCGTTACGAGATGCTCCAGCTGGGACGGGAGATCCTGTCGCCCTATGTGAAGCCCGACGCCAGCGGGCAACCGCTTTACGCCCTGCCCGGCAGCGCAACCCAACCGCTGCCTTACCTCGCCTACGCCCCGGGCGCGTACCTCGGGCGCGTGCTCGACCAGGTGCTCAAGCAGGGCGGATCACCCCTGCACCTGGACCGGATCTACGAAACCGACATGGCCGAGGGCCTCAAGGCGATGGCGCTGGAGGGACATGGCATAAGGGCAAGCGGGCCGTCCAGGTGTTCTGGAACCGGCTGGCCGAAAGCCTGGCCCGGCCCAAGACCTGAAGGGCCGGCGCCGGCAGGCGCCGCCAGCGGTTGGCAATCACATGACCTCATGCCCGATGTGCATTGGCGCTCGGCGGGTCGTCTCCGTACCATGCGCGCAGCCCTGTCTTCGGAGACTTACATGCGATTGCCCTGCCTATGGCGCAGCCTGTTGGTATCGGCGTGCCTTGCGTCAGCCACGTCCATCCATGCCCAGACCGGCAGCCTGCTGGACCGCATCAAGGCGGACGGCAAGCTGGTGGTTGCGCACCGTGAGTCCTCGGTCCCGTTTTCCTACCTGGATGCCCAGAGCCGGCCTGTCGGTTACGCACTCGACATCTGCCTGCATCTGGCCAAAGCGGTGCAGCAAAGCCTGTCCCTGGACCGGCTGGACGTGAAGTACCTGCAGGTCACACCGGCCAACCGCATCGAGGCGATCGAAAAAGGGCAGGCCCAGCTCGAATGCGGCTCCACCACCAACAACGCGGCGCGGCGCAAGCAGGTCGACTTCACCATTCCGCACTTCATCACCGGCGCCCGCTTGCTGGTCAAGGCCGACAGCCCGATCGACCGGATCGATCACCCCGCCCTGCGCAGGGTGGTTTCGACGCGCAACACCACGCCGCTGAGCGCCCTGCGGCGCATCGATTTCGAGCGCATGCTCCGGCTTGAAATCATCGAGGCCGAAGACCACCAGGCTGCTGTGCGCATGGTGGAGGAGGGCAAGGCCGATGCTTTCGCCATGGACGACGTTCTGCTCTATGGCCTGGCCGCAGGCCGTGCCGACCCGCGGGCGCTCAAGGTCGTGGGCCGTTTTTTCACCACCGAGCCACTGGCCATCATGCTGCCCCGCAACGAACCCGGTTTCAAGAAAATCGTGGACGACGAGATGAGGCGCCTGATCTACACCGGCGAAATCCGTCAGATCTACAGCCGCTGGTTCGAAGCCCCCATACCTCCGAACAACGCCGCGCTGAACCTGCCTGCCAGCTACCTGCTGCGCGACCTCTGGAAGTACCCCACCGACAAGATGCCCTGAGCTGACCGGTGCATCCGGGCGCCGGTTTGAGACAATCGGGGCATGAACGCTCCTGTTGACACGCCCGACACCCTCACCATCACCCGCCCCGACGACTGGCACCTGCACGTACGCGATGGGGCAGCCCTGAACACCGTGGTGCCCCATACGGCAGCCCAGTTCGGCCGGGCCATCATCATGCCGAACCTCAGGCCGCCCGTGACCACCGCGGCCCAGGCTGCGGCCTATGCCGAACGCATCCGAGCCGCAGTGCCGGAGGGCGTCAGCTTCGAGCCGCTGATGACCCTGTACCTGACCGACAACCTGCCCGCCGATGAGATCGCCCGCGCCAGGGACGCCGGTGTGGTCGCCTGCAAGCTCTACCCGGCCGGGGCAACGACCAACAGCGACGCGGGCGTGACCGACATCCGCAAGACCTACCCGACGCTGGAAGCCATGCAGAAGGCGGGCATGCTGCTGCTCGTGCACGGCGAGGTGACCAGCCCCGACATCGACCTGTTCGACCGTGAGGCCGTGTTCATCGAAGACAAGCTGGAGCCCCTGCGCAAGGACTTCCCGGGCCTGAAGATCGTGATGGAGCACATCACGACGAAGGAAGCGGCGCA
>JALOSN010000473.1 GCA_025458415.1 Hydrogenophaga sp. | reverse complement strand
TCAACGCGCCCGCCACCGCACCGACTGCGATCCAGCCAGCGATCCTGAGCTTGTGACTCACCTGTTTACCCATCGGAGTGCCTCGAAAAGAATGTCCCGGCGCTCCCTGGAGCGCGGACCTGAACCCAATATACACCTTGGAGCGCTGCGTGGGGCACGGGTTCCGCAAACCCCGTGAAAGCCCGCACGGGCCAAGGGCATGCCTGCGTGCGTGTATCGTTCAGGCCTTGCCCTGGGCGGCCACCGCCGCCGCGGCGCGGGCTGCCGCCTCGGCATCGCCCAGGTAGTGGCTGCGCACCGGACGCAGGTCGGCATCCAGTTCGTAGACCAGCGGGATGCCGTTGGGGATGTTCAGGTTGACGATATCGGCGTCGGAAATGCCGTCCAGGAACTTGACCAGCGCCCGTATGGAGTTGCCGTGGGCTGCAATGACCAGGCGCTGACCGGACCGGATGGCCGGTGCCAGGGTGCTGTTCCAGTAGGGAATGACACGCGCCACGGTGTCCTTGAGGCACTCGGTGAGGGGGATCTGGGCGGGGTCGAGGGCGGCATAGCGGCGGTCGGCGCGCTCGCAGCGCGGATCGGTGGCCTCCAGAGCGGGCGGCGGCGTGTCGTAGCTGCGGCGCCAGATCAGCACCTGTTCGTCACCATACTGCTTGGCCATGTCGGCCTTGTTCAGCCCCTGCAAGGCGCCGTAGTGGCGCTCGTTGAGCTGCCAGGCCTTGACCACAGGCAGCCAGGTGCGGTCCATTTCGTCCAGCGCGTAGTTCAGGGTGTGGATGGCGCGTTTGAGCACCGAGGTGTAGGCGACGTCGAACTCGTAACCTTCGGCCTTGAGCAGCTTGCCGGCCGACATGGCCTGCGAGACCCCGGTGGGTGTGAGTTCGACATCGGTCCAGCCGGTGAAGCGGTTTTCGAGGTTCCAGGTGGATTCGCCATGGCGAATCAGGACGAGCTTGTGCATGGGTCGGGCAGCGGGTTGACAGGGCGGAGGGAGGAGGGCAGGCAAAGGCCAGCCAGACATTTTAGAATGTCGGGCTGTGCACAAAAGGTGACCCCTGTGAGCTTTTTTATCGACAACTGGATTCTGATCGCCGTGGCCTTTGCCTCCGGCGCGATGCTGATGTGGCCTGCGGTGAGCGGCGGCGGTGGCCTGGGCGCGCTCAAGCCGACCGACGCCGTGATGCTGATGAACCGCGAAAAGGCTGTGGTGGTGGATGTCTGCGAGCCGGCTGAATTCGCCGCCGGGCATGTGACCGGGGCCAGGAACGTGCCCTTGTCCGAGCTGGAGGCCAAACTGCCGACCACCGTGAAGAACAAGGCCACGCCGGTGATCCTGGTCTGTGCGTCGGGTGCCAGGTCGAACCGGGCGCTGTCCATTGCCCGCAAGCTGGGCTATGAAAAGGTGCACTCCCTGGCCGGTGGCATGGGCGCCTGGCGCTCGGCCAGCCTGCCGGTCGAGAAATCCTGAGTTCTCCCGTACACGGTCGATGGCCAGCCTGCCCTGCGGGCCCACATGACCGCCCTGACCGGCCGCACCAGCGTGCCGCAGATTTTCATCGGCGACACCCACGTCGGCGGCTGTGACGATCTGCACGCGCTCGATGCGCGGGGCGAGTTGCTGCCGATGCTGCAAGCCTGAGAGGCTGCCCGGCGGCACCGGCCGTGCTTGGCCCGTGCTGACATAATCCCATCTGTGCCCGCTGCCGGCGCGCTTGCCGCAGCGGGTTTCTTCTTCACCGGCATTGCCCGGTATCGACCCGAGAAAGCACCACCATGGCCGACAACCAAGACCCCGTGTTCCAGATCCAGCGCGTCTACCTCAAGGAGGCCTCGCTGGAGCAGCCCAATTCGCCAGCCATCCTGCTGTCGCAGGAGCAGCCTTCGGTGGACATCCAGCTTGGCGTCGAGGCCTCGCCGGCTGCGGACGGTGTGTACGAGGTGGCGGTGACGGCCACGGTGCAGACCAAGATCCAGGACAAGACGGTGTTTCTCGTCGAGGTCAAGCAGGCCGGCATCTTCGAGATCCGCAACCTGCCCGACGAGCAGATGGGTCCGATCATGGGCATCGCCTGCCCGCAGATCGTCTACCCCTACCTGCGCGCCAATGTGGCCGACCTGATCCAGCGCGGCGGCTTCCCGCCGGTGCACATGGCCGAAATCAACTTCCAGGCCATGTACGAGCAGCAGCAGGCACAGGCCGCGGCTGCCGACGGCCAGCGCATCGTCACCCAGTGAGCGGCACGGCCGGCCGGGTCGATGCGCATCGCCATACTGGGTGCAGGTGCCTGGGGTACCGCGCTGGCCATTGCCGCTGCCCGGCAGGCCACGGCTGGCCAGGGCGTTTTTCTGTGGGCGCGTGACCCGCAGCAGCTGGCCCGTCTGCAGGCGGACCGGGAGAACATCCGCTACCTGCCCGGACACCGTTTTCCGTCCGCGCTGAGCGTGGTGGGTGGCCCGCTCGACGGGCCGGAGGGTGTCCTGGGTGACCCTGACCTGCTGGTCATTGCCACCCCCATGGCGGCCCTGCGGGAGATGCTCGGTCAGCTGGCGCCCAGGGGGATCCCGCTGGCCTGGCTGAGCAAGGGCTTCGAAGCACCGCGCCAGCCTGGCGGACAGGCCGGTCTGCTGGGCCATGAGATCGCCGCCGAGGTGGCCCCGGGCCTGCCTGTGGGGGTGCTCAGCGGTCCGAGCTTTGCCCAGGAAGTGGCCCGCGCACAGCCCACCGCTCTGGTGGCTGCCAGCGAAAGCGGACTTGTTCGTGAAAGGCTGGTGACGGCCTTCCATGGACCGAGCCTGCGGGTCTATGCCAACGAAGACATCGTCGGCGTGGAGGTCGGTGGAGCGGTCAAGAATGTGCTGGCCATCGCCACCGGCCTGTGCGACGGGCTTGCACTGGGCCTGAACGCACGCGCCGCCCTGATCACCCGTGGTCTCGCCGAGATGACCCGGCTGGGGCTGGCGCTGGGCGCGCGGGCAGAAACCTTCATGGGCCTTTCAGGCCTGGGCGACCTGGTGCTGACGGCCACCGGTGACCTGTCGCGCAACCGCCGGGTCGGACAGTTGCTGGCCGAGGGCAAGACCCTGCAGCAGGCAGTGGATTCGCTGGGACACGTGGCCGAGGGGGTCTACAGCGCCCGCACCGTGGTCCAGCGGGCCCGGACGCTGGGCGTCGAAATGCC
>JALOSN010000472.1 GCA_025458415.1 Hydrogenophaga sp. | reverse complement strand
TGGGCGCATGATAGTGCCACCCCGGCGCGTTACATTCGGGACCTCCGTCGCCGACCCGCACCGCCACATGCCGTCACACCTGCCCCGGGGGCGCCCCCGCACCCTCCGAAGCCGCCTGCTGCGCCTGGCCGGCTGGCTGCTGCTGGTGCTGGCGACCGTGGGGGTGTGGCAACTGCAGCTGGTACCGCTGGCCTGGCAGCTGGCGGGGCTGCAGTGGCGCCAGATACCACCACGCGCGCCCACGCTGGACCTCTCGCGCCACCGGGTGGACATCGAGGCCCGGCCGATCGCCGGGATTGCCGACAACACCTCGGGCCTGACCTACCACGCGGGATCGGGCACCCTGTTCGCCGCCATCAACCGGCCAGCGTCCGTGGCCGAGATCAGCACCGGCGGCGAGCTGCTGCGCCTGATGCCGCTGGAGGGCGTGCGCGACCCGGAGGGCATCGCCCATGTGCAGGACGACCTGTTCGTGGTGGCCGACGAACGCGGCAACCGGGTGTTCGCGGTGCGCATCGGGCCGGTGCCCGGCGTCGAGCTGCCCGCTTCGCCGCTGCGCAACCAGGGCATTGAAGGCATCTCGTGGGACCATGCCGGCCAGCGCCTGTTCGTGAGCCAGGAGATCTGGCCGCGCAAGGTCTGGCTGGTTGAGGGCCTGGACCCGGGCGGAGTGCCGTCCGGAACACCGCCACGGATCCGGGAGTGGCGTCCCTCGGGGGGTGGCATGGTGCCGATCGGCGACTATTCGTCTGTCAGCCTGCACGAACCCAGCGGTGAGCTGCTGGTGGCAAGCAAGCTGACCGGCATGGTGCTGGCCTATGCGCCCGACGGCTCACTGGCCGGCACGCTGCCGCTGTGGCCCGGTTTTCGCGGACTTGCCCGGCGCGTGCCGCAGGCCGAGGGCATGGCCCTGGACCCGGCGGGCACCGTGTACCTGGTGTCCGAGCCCAACCTGTTCTACCGCTTCGTGCCTGGCCAGCCCTGAGGGCTCCACCGTCGCCAGCCGCGGTTCCACACCGGCGACCTGGTGGTGGCGCAGGGCCTGAATCGCTTCCTCCCGGCGATGCCGCCGGGCCATTGGGTGACCGGCGGGCCGCTCACCGGCGCTCGGGCAGCTCGATCTTGACCTCGAGCACTTCCAGGTCATCCTGGCGTTCGAGCTGGACCTTGATGTCGTCCGGGTTGATCCTGATGTACTTGCCGATCACCGCCACCAGCTCTTTCTGCAGGGCGGGCAGGTAGTCGGGCTCGGCGGCGTTGCGCCCGCTGCGCTCGTGCGCCAGGATGATCTGCAGGCGTTCCGATCACGTCGCTGTAGGCCTCGGCCACGTCGGTGCCCTTGAGGTGGATGGCGGGCGTGCCCTGGTTGGACGCGGTCAGCACGTTCTCGCTCTCGGGGATGACACCGATCAGCTTGATGCGCAGGATGTCCTGGATGTCTTCCAGACTGAGCATCTGGCCATCGGCCACGCGGTTGGGGTTGTAGCGCGTGATCAGCAGGTGTTCCTTGATGGGCTCCTTGCCCTCGATGGCGCGTTTGGTCTTGCTGCCCAGCATGCCCAGGATGCGGTCGGAGTCGCGCACCGACGAGACCTCGGGGTTGGTCACCACCAGGGCCTCGTCGGCGTAGTGCATGGCCATCAGGGCACCGGTCTCGATGCCGGCGGGCGAGTCGCAGACGATGTACTCGAAGCCCATGCCGGTCAGGTCGTTCAGCACCTTCTCCACGCCTTCCTGAGTCAGCGCATCCTTGTCGCGGGTCTGGCTGGCGGCCAGCACGAACAGGTTCTCGCAGGTCTTGTCCTTGATCAGGGCCTGGTTCAGGTTGGCCTCGCCGTGGATGACGTTGATCAGGTCGTAGACCACGCGCCGCTCGCAACCCATGATGAGGTCCAGGTTGCGCAGGCCGACGTCGAAGTCGATGACGGCGGTCTTGTGGCCGCGCAGCGCGAGGCCGGCGGCAAAGCTGGCGCTGGTGGTGGTCTTGCCCACACCGCCTTTGCCGGAAGTGACGACAACGATCTTGGTCATGGTGAAGGGTTCCTCGGGGTGAAAGGGATTCGGATCAGGTGCTCAGGGGGTCGATCACCAGCTTGTCGCCATCCGGTCCGGCCACCAGGCGCACCTGGGCGGCCTTGCCGGCGACCTCGGCTGGCAGCGCCACCTCGCTGGTGCGGTAGATGCCGGCGATCGAGATCAGCTCGGGCGACATGGACAGGGCGAAGATGCGGGCATCGCCGTTGCCGCGGGCACCGGCGATGGCCTTGCCGCGCAGCGGCGCATACACGTGGATGTGGCCGTCGGCGATGACCTCGGCACCCGGGTTGACCATGGCCATGACCACCAGGTCGCGGCCACGGGCGTAGACCTGCTGGCCCGAACGCAGTGGACGGTCGATGACCAGGGCGCCGGGTTCGGGCGGGGGTGCCACCGCCTGCACCGGCTGCGGCGCGGCGCTGGACGCCTCGGGCAGCGCCTCGGCACGCTGGGCCGGGCGCTGGACCACGGCGTCGGGCGCCGCCAGCAGGCCGGCCGCGATGGCCTGCGCCATCTGGGACGCGTTGCCACCGCGCACCGCCAGCGGTGACAGGCGGTATTGGCGCAGCAGCCCGCACAGGGCGTCGAAGTCAGGACTTGCTTCGTCGTCAGCAATGGCCTGCAGGTCGATCAGCAGCGCGTCGTTGTCGAAGAAGTCGGGCACATCGCCGAAGCGCTGGGCGAACTCCTCGGCCAGTCGGCCCAGGTCGGCGGATTTGAGGAGCAGCGCGACCAGGGGCAGGTTGGCGCTCTTGATCTCGAAGGTGGCGGGCGCGTTGGCGGCGAGGGCAACGGACATGGGCAGGGGAGTTCCGGGGGTCGGCCGAAGGAGGCAACCGGTCAGCCGCGCATCTTATCAGCCGCCCTGAGGACGCCGGAGCGGCTTTCGGTGACCGCTTGTGACAGGTCCCGAACGTCGTCAGGGCCGGTCTGACCAGCCTTGCCGGATCAGGCGGTCTTCCTCGGCCGCG
>JALOSN010000051.1 GCA_025458415.1 Hydrogenophaga sp. | reverse complement strand
CCCCACCAGCCCGGCACGGTCCAGCGCGAACACCATGGGCAGGTTCTGCAGGGCCACGTCGTGGATGAGCTGGTCGTACCCGCGCTGCAGGAAGGTCGAGTAGATGGCCACCACCGGTTTCATGCCCTCGCAGGCCAGGCCGGCCGCGAAGGTGACCGCATGCTGCTCGGCAATGCCGACATCGAAGTAGCGACCGGGAAAGCGCTTGTGGAACTCCACCATGCCCGAACCCTCGCGCATGGCGGGGGTGATGCCCACCAGCCGCGGATCGGCATCGGCCATGTCGCACAGCCACTGGCCGAACACCTGGGTGAAGGTCGGCTTCGGCGGCGTCTCGGGCTTGACCAGTCCGATCGACGGGTCGAACTTGCCCGGCCCATGGTAGGCGATGGGATCGGCCTCGGCCAGCTTGTAGCCCTGCCCCTTCTTGGTGACCACGTGCAGGAACTGCGGACCATCGCCGTTGTCCAGCAGCTGGCGGATGTTTTCCAGGGTGGGCACCAGCGAGTCAAGGTCGTGCCCGTCGATCGGGCCGACGTAATTGAAGCCGAACTTCTCGAACAGGGTGGCTGGCACCACCATGCCCTTGGCGTGTTCCTCCAGCCGCTTGGCCAGTTCGAACAGGGGCGGTGCACCCTTGAGAACGGTCTTTCCCACGTTCTTGGCGGCGGAGTAGAACTGGCCGCTCATGAGCTGGGCCAGGTAGCGGTTGAGCGCACCCACCGGGGGCGAGATCGACATGTCGTTGTCGTTGAGCACCACCAGCAGCCGACCGTCTTCGACGCCAGCGTTGTTCAGTGCCTCGAAGGCCATGCCGGCGGTCATGGCGCCATCGCCGATGATCGCCACGGCGTGGCGGCTCTCGCCCTTCATCCTGGCGGCCAGCGCCATGCCCAGGGCGGCCGAGATGCTGGTCGACGAGTGCGCGGTGCCAAAGGTGTCGAACTCACTCTCGTCGCGCCGGGGGAAACCGCTGATGCCGCCCAGCTGCCTCAGCGTGTGCATGCGGTCGCGACGGCCGGTCAGGATCTTGTGCGGGTAGGTCTGGTGTCCCACATCCCACACCAGACGGTCATCCGGGGTGTTGAAAACGTAGTGCAAGGCCACCGTGAGTTCGACCGTACCCAGGTTGGAGCTGAGGTGGCCACCGGTGCGGGAGACGCTGTCGAGCAGGTACTGCCGCAACTCGGTGGCCAGCTGCGGCAGTTGCTGGCGGGTCAGGCGGCGCAGGTCGGCCGGTGAATCGATTTGGGTCAGCAGGGAGCTCATGGATGGTTCTCGCGGTCCGAGGGCCGGCGTCAGGACGACCTGCGCCCGACCCAGTCGGCCAGACCGTGCAGGATATCCCGGTTGGCGATCCGGCTCAAGCGCAGGGCCTCATGGGCCTGGGCCAGCACCTCGTCGGCATAGGCCTGGGCCCGGTCCAGTCCCATCAGGGACACAAAGGTGGGCTTGTCGCTGGCGGCGTCTTTGCCCGCGGTCTTGCCCAGGGTGGCCGAATCGGCCGTCACGTCGAGGATGTCGTCCACCACCTGAAAGGCCAGGCCCAGCGCAGCGCCGAATCGGTCCAGCTGTTCCCAGGTTGTGGCATCCGGTTCACCGGTGGCGGCGCCCATCAGCACACTGGCCCTGAGCAGGGCGCCGGTTTTTCGCCGGTGCATGGCTTCCAGGGCCGGCAAGGCCAGCTTGTGTCCGACGCTGGCCAGGTCGACCGCCTGCCCACCGGCCATGCCATCGGCGCCGGCGGCACCAGCCAGCAGGCGGCACAGCCGGACCGCCATGGCCGGCGGCACCACATCGGCCTCCGGCGCCAGCAGCTCGAACGCCAGCGCCTGCAAGGCATCCCCCGCCAGCAGGGCCTGGGCCTCTCCGAAGCGCACATGGACCGTGGGCTTGCCGCGCCTCAGGACATCGTTGTCCATGCAGGGCATGTCGTCATGGACCAGGGAATAGGCATGGATCAGCTCGGTGGCACACGCCGCGCGCATGGCGGCCTCGCGGTGCCCCGCCAGCGCTTCGGCGGTGGCCAGGACCAGCAAGGGACGCAGGCGCTTGCCACCATCGAGCACGGCATAGCGCATGGCGTCGCCAAGACCGGCCGGCGCATCGGGACGCACCCATGCCGAGAGGGCCTGTTCGACCGCCTGCTGCTGGTCGGCTCGCCAGCGGTCCAGAGGCTGGCTGTTCGGAAACGGTGGGTGGGTGTCGGACGAAGTCAAGCGGGATCCCATGGTTTGGCCTCGCCGCCCTCCAGCACACGGATCTGTTGCTCGACCGCTTCGAGGCGCCCTCGGCAGAAAGCGAGCAGGCTCGCGCCACGCTGGTAATGGTCCAGCAGCTGGTCCAGCGGCAGCTGTCCGGCGTCCAGCTGGGCCACCAGGCGCTCCAGTTCGGCCAGGGCTTCTTCGTAGGTGGCTGGCAGATCAGCGTGGTGGGCGGGGCGCGTCACGTTGCGGGCCGGCTTGGCGGACTGGGCAGGGGGCATGACTGTGGGGCGTGGAACCCGGATGTGGGCAGGGAGTCACAACCGCGCCTCCCTTGACGGCGATGCGCGATTTTACAGCCGGCCATCCGCAGCAACCAGAGACCGGCGGCGGTTTTACCCCCGGGGTACAATCGCGCCTCTTTTTTTCTTGTTCAACTGACGGGCCTCACACGCCCGGAGGGACGCAGCACCTTCACCCTTCCCGCGCAGATCGTTCACTCGCTAAGCGCTTCACCCTGCCCCTTCATAGGGGGAGTCTTTAGGTCAGGACCACCCATGTCTGATTTGAGTCTTCAGCTTCAGCAGGCCGAAAGCCAACTTCCGGTTTCCAGCTACTTCGACGAGGCGCTGTTCCAGAGGGAACTCGAAACGATCTTTCAGCGCGGGCCCCGCTATGTGGGGCACACCAACGCGGTTCCGAATGTCGGCGACTACCACGCCCTGCCTCAGGAAAAGGAAGGCCGGGCGCTGGTGCGTACACCGACCGGGGTGGAACTGGTTTCCAACGTCTGCCGCCACCGCCAGGCCGTCATGCTGAACGGCCGCGGCAATCTGGGCGAGAACCGCAAGGGACACGCCGGCGGCCACATTGTCTGTCCGCTGCACCGGTGGACCTACAGCGGCGGCCAGGGCAGCCAGCTCGGCTCGCTGCTCGGCGCTCCCCACTTCTCGCACGACCCTTGCCTGGACCTCAACCGCTACCGGCTGCGCGAGTGGAATGGCATGCTGTTCGAGGACAACGGTCGTGATATCGAGGCCGACCTGGCCGGCATGGGTCCGCGCGCGGCGCTGAACTTCGAGGGCATGGTGCTGGACCATGTGGAGTTGCACGAGTGCAACTACAACTGGAAGACCTTCATCGAGGTCTACCTGGAGGACTACCACGTCGAGCCCTTTCACCCCGGCCTGGGCAACTTCGTCACCTGCAACGACCTGCGCTGGGAGTTCAAGCCCGAGTACTCGGTGCAGACGGTGGGCGTGCAGAACCTGCTGTCCCAGTCCGGCAGCCCGGTCTACCAGCGCTGGCACCAGCAGCTCATGCAGTACCGCAACGGCCAGCTGCCCGAACATGGCGCGATCTGGCTGACCTACTACCCTCACATCATGGTGGAGTGGTATCCACATGTCCTCACGGTCTCCACCCTGCACCCGATCAGCGTGGACCGGACCCTGAACATGGTGGAGTTCTACTACCCGGAGGAGATCGCGGCCTTCGAACGCGAGTTTGTGGACGCGCAGCGAGCAGCCTACATGGAGACCTGCATCGAGGACGACGAGATCGCCGAGCGCATGGACGCCGGCCGCAAGGCCCTGATGGCGCGCGGCGACAACGAGGTCGGCCCCTACCAGAGCCCGATGGAAGACGGCATGCAGCACTTCCACGAGTGGTATCGACGGCAGCTGGGCAACGCACTGAAAGGCTGATGGATGCAGGCCCTCTGGATGCTGCTGGCATCGCTTTTCTTTGCCAGCATGGGGGTCTGCATCAAGTTCGCATCCGCCCACTTCAACAGCTTCGAGATCGTCGCCTACCGCGGGGTGGTGGGCGCGCTGTTTCTGCTGGCCTATACACGGGCACGGGGCGTGTCACTGCGCACCTCGGTGCCGATGATGCATTTCTGGCGCAGCGTGGTCGGCACCATTGCCCTGACGTCCTGGTTCGTCTCCATTGCGGCGCTGCCACTGGCCACGGCCGTCACCCTCAACTACATGAGCAGTGTCTGGATTGCCGCTTTCCTGCTGGGCGGCGCGCTGCTGATGCAGGGACGCAATGCCCCCATTCTGCGTCAGGGGCCGCTGTTCCTGACGGTGCTGGCCGGGTTTGCCGGCGTGGCCATGATGTTGCGCCCCACCCTCAATGAGGACCAGATGGTGGGTGCGCTGGTGGGCCTGTTGTCCGGCGTTTTCTCGGCCTTTGCCTACCTGCAGGTGGCGGCCCTGTCGAGGGCAGGCGAGCCGGAAAGCCGGACGGTCTTCTACTTTTCGGTCGGCGCGGTGATCGCGGGTCTGCTGGGCATGGCGTTCATGGGAGCCAGCCCTCTGCGTTGGCCAACCGCGCTGTGGCTGCTGCCCATCGGCCTGCTGGCGGTGTTCGGCCAGCTGTGCATGACACGCGCCTACGCCCGCGGCGCGACCATGGTGGTCGCCAACCTGCAGTACACGGGCATCGTGTTCGCCGGCCTGTTCGGCATCACGATTTTCGGGGATCAGCTGCCCCTGATCGGCTGGCTGGGCATGGCGCTGATCATCGCCAGCGGCATCCTGGCCACCGTGCTGCGCGCCCGGGCGGTGCCCAACGCGCCCGCTGAAGACCACAGCTGATGTGAAAGGCCGCACAAGCACCGGCCACACTTAATTCTTTGGTGTGATCGCCAGTCGGGTGGCCCTTGTCCCACAATCGACAGCATGTACACCACGCTGATCGATGCCCCGGGCCTTCGCGCCCTGATGGATGCCGGCACCCCCTTGAAACTGTATGACTGCAGTGTCGACCTGGCGGACCGCGCCCGAGGGCGGGCACAGTACGAGCAGGGGCACATACCGGGCGCCATCCATGCCGACCTCGAAACCGACCTCAGCGACAAGAGCGGAACCGACGCCGTCTGCGGCGGTCGGCACCCCCTGCCGTCCAGGGAGCGGTTTGCCGCCTGGCTCGGCCGCACCGGATTGCGTCCCGACATGCAGGTGGTGGTGTGCGAGGCACGGGGCAGCGCGTTCGCCGTGCGGCTGTGGTGGATGCTCAAGTGGTGCGGTCACCAAGCCGTGGCGGTCCTTGACGGTGGTGTGACGGCATGGGCCGAACATGGAGGAGCCCTGGAATCGGGTCCGGGCCAGGCGCCGGCCGCGCAGGCCGAGCCTTATCCCCTGGGGGAAGCCCAGACCACGATGCTCACCGTCACCGAGGTGGCCAGCCGGCTGGGATCGCCTTCCCAGACCCTCATCGATGCACGGGCCGTGCCCCGGTTTCGCGGCGAAGTCGAACCGCTGGATCCGGTGGCCGGCCATATTCCCGGGGCACTCAACCGCCCCTTTGCGGACAACTTCACGCCCGACGGCCGTTTCAAGCCGGCTCAACAGTTGCGGCAGGAGTTCCAGACCCTGCTGTCCGGTCGCGACCCGGCCACGGTGGTCCACCAGTGCGGCAGCGGTGTCACCGCCCTGCCCAATCTGCTGGCCATGGAGCTGGCCGGACTGGGTCGGACAACGCTGTACCCGGGGAGCTGGAGCGAATGGTGCCGCACGCCCGGCAACGTGATGGCACGGTCAAGTTGAGCAGATCAACGCCGATGAATGATCCAGGTCGGGTCCGACCACCCCAGCAGATCGCCCCGCCCATAGCGTCCGCCTGAACGCCCACAAGAACGTGTCCGCCAGCCATCCGACAAACGACAACGCCACAGCCGAGCTGTCCCGCAAAAGGACAACGATCGGCCTGATCGCGCTGGTGGTGGCCATTTCAACATCGTTGCTGTCCGTGACCCTGTTTCTCCAGGGGCCTCAGCTGAGCGACGGAGCCGCCCCGTTTCTGATTGCCGTCACCGCGTGGGCGTGCGTTCTGCTGGTCAGGAACAAGCGCGACCGGCTCGTTCCCCACGTCCTCATCGCCGCGACCATGGTGGCGGCGATCATCGCGCTCATTTCGTTCGGATCGGTTCGCTCCGCAGGATCGGTGCTGTTCACGGTGGTGGTGGCCGCAGCCGGCATCTTCCTGGGTTCCCGGGCATTCGTGGCCACGGTGGGGACCGGCATGCTGGCATTGGGTGCACTGGTCGCTGCCGAGAGTCGAGGCTGGATGCACGAGCCCACCCTTGAGGTCGGCTTTCTGGTGTGGCTGACCCATGCCACCACCATGACCGTGATGGCCATCATGATCTTTCATGCCCGACGCGCTCTGGAGACGGCGCATGAAAAAACACGGCAGGAACTGCAGCGGCGCCAGCAGACCGAACAGGAACGGGACCGGCTGATCCGCCGCTTCAGCCGCATGTTCCATGGCAACCCCAGCCCGATGGTGGCCCAGTCGGCCATCAGTGGTGTGATACTGGATGTGAACCCGGCATTCGAGCGGGCCTATGGCTACAGCCGCGACCAGTTGCTGGGCCGCAACGACCTGTTCTTCTGGGCCGACCCGCAGCACAGGGTCGAGCATGCCCGCCGTCTGCTGAAGGTCAGGCGCATCATGCAGCACGAAATGAATGGTGTGCGGGCCCACGGATCGGTTTGCCGGGTGATGCTGTCCAGCGAGCTCAGCGACGACGAAGACGATCTGCTGGCCATCAGCACCTTGATCGACATCACCGAGCAGCAACGCATGCTGGACCAGCTGCGCCGTTCGGAGGAGCGCTTCTCCAAGGCCTTCAACTTCAGTCCGCTGAACATGACGATCACGCGGCTGGCGGACGGCAGCTTCGTTGAAGTCAA
>JALOSN010000471.1 GCA_025458415.1 Hydrogenophaga sp. | reverse complement strand
GGACGCCGACCTGAGGCAGGCGCTGGACGATGCCCTGCTGCCGCAGCTGGCGCGACGGCTGGACGAGGAAGACACCTGGGGACAGAAACTCTCGGGTGGCGAGCAGCAGCGCCTGGCCGTGGCGCGCGCGTTGCTCAAGAAGCCACGCTGGCTGTTCGTGGACGAGGCCACCAGCGCGCTGGACGAAGCGGCCGAAGCCAGGATCTACACACACCTCAGGGCGATGGTGCAGGCCCAGCACGGCGCGCTGGTGTCGATCGCCCACCGCCCCACGGTGGCTGCATTTCATGCCCAGGTGTGGCAACTCGACCCTGTGCCCGGCACGGACCAGGACCGGCCATCAGAGCAGGCGCTGGGAGCGCTTGCCGGTGTGGTCGCGGCTGGTTGTCAGCATGCGGATGAGGGCCCGGTTGGCGTCTTCGAGCGGGTATTCGTGCTCCTGGCACAGCCGGGGCAGGTCGGCCAGCCGGGACGGATCGCCCTGGGCGGCGGCCAGATCGAGCAAGGGGTGGTACAGCCCGGTCTGTCGCAGGGCCGCATCGAGCACCCGCCCGGCCAGGGGCAGGCGGCCCAGCAGGTCGGGCAAGGGCTGCTGCATGAGCCGGTCGAGCTGGGAAAACAGTGCGCTGAGGTAGACCTCGGCGCGAAGGTCGTCTTCCGAACCGGGTGCCAGCAGGTGCTGGGCCAGCCGCGAACGCATCACCATGGCGTACCGAACCGGGTGCAGGTCGAGATCGTCCACGCCTTGCCGCCGCTGTTCGAGCAGCCAATTGCTCAGGGCGGTGAAGCCCAGCATCATCAGGGCATGCCGGATCGAATCGATCTCGCGCCGGGAGTTGAACGCCGCGGAATTGACCAGCGTCAGCAGCCGGTAGACCAGCACCGGGTCCTGGCGCACCAGACGTTCCAGGTGCTCGAGCGAGGTCTCCTCGCGGACCGCCTGCAGGATCTGGTCGATGACCGCGGTGTCGCATGGCAATGGCCGCGACGAACGGGACCGCAGCAGGTCTTCATCAGGCCAGCCCAGCAGGCCCCAGGCACCCGCCAGGTCGAGACAGTGGGAGGCCAGCTGCTGGTTCCCCAAGCCGCCATAGAGGTGTCCGGGCATGAGCACCGGCAGGGGCTGTCCACCGACCTTGGCCTGCAGCAGCGCCAGCGAAGAAGCGGCATCCACCTGCACCAGGCTCCGGCTGTTGAGCGGGCTGACCCAGCCTGGGTGCAGCCGGTCGAGGTCCACGCAGCGCAGCAGACGGTGACCGCGCCGCTCGGCGGTGGCCAGCAGGGATTCGGTGTCGGGATCTTCGAAATCGTCGGCCGGCCACTCCAGCCACAGGTTCTCCGATGGCTCGCAGGCCAGGGCCTGGCGGCGCAGCCGGTCGGAAGCGATGGACAGGATCAGGGTCGGTGCAGCCGCGGGCCAGTCGTCGCCCAGCGCTTCGAGCAGGTGGCGGGCGTCGACCGCCTCCGGGTGGACGCAGAGCACCTGCAGCCTCACCGCCGCCAGTTGCCGTCCCGGATTCCAGACCGGCTGGTAGCCCAGGGCCATGCTGTCAAGAACGGTGTGACTCATGACCGATCAGCCGGGTATCAGCCGACGTACTGGAACAGCGACATGCGCTGCACCTGGGCATAGGATTTCAGTGCCGCCTCCAGCGCCACCTGCTTGGTCTGGAAATCGGAGATGCCCTTGATCATGTCAAGGTCTTCCAGACGGGATTTCTCGACCTCATGGTCGTTGGAGCGGCCCTTGAGCATGGCATCCAGCGAGTCGGCCCGATTGAGCCACTCACCGGCGCGACCGCGCGCCAGCAGGATCCGGTCCATGCCGGCATCGAGCTCGGCCATGGATCGTGTCATTTCCTGCAGCTGATGGGCGCCCCGTCCCCGTCGGCGGGATTGCCATCCAGGCGGAAACTCATGCCGTCGAACGACACGGTCTGGCCGCTCACGTACGGCACGTCGGAGAGCACGGGAACCCCGTTGGTCTGGTCGAACACCGTGAACTGCATCTGGCCCGCGACCTCGGCAAAACTGATCTCGTAGTCGGCGCCGGTGAGCAGCGAAGGATCGCTGACCTGGCCGACGTCGGTCCGTATGCTGCCGGTGTTGGCCGGGTCGAGGGCCAATGTGAAGCTGCCATTGCCTCGGGGGATGCGCATCCAGATCGCGTCGCCGTCCAGTGCCTGCGGCAGCGACGTGTCGCCGGCCGCGGCCTGGCCGCGCTGCCCACCGAAGACCACCCCGGCGGCCGGTGGGCCATAGGTGTCGACGAAGGGCACCTGGGCACCCCCCAGGCCGCCGAACAGGGTGCGGCCTGCGTTGTCGCGCAGGTTGGCCACACCGATGAGCTGCTCACGCAAGCCCTCGAGCTGGCGGGCGATGTCTTCGCGCTCACTGGGACCGAACGAGCCGTTGCCCGCTGCGACCATCAGTTCGCGCACGCGCTGCAGCAGGTTGCCCGACTCGCCGAGCGCGGTTTCGGCCTGCTGCAGGCTGGTTCGCGAGGACTCGAGCGCGCGCTGGTCGGCCTGGATGCGCGAGAGCCGGTTGGCGGCGGTCTCGGCCAGGGTGGCAGCGACCGGGTCATCGCTCGGCTTGAGCACGCGTTTGCCGGTGGTCAGGCGCTCCTGCTGGGCCGCCAGCTCGGCCTGGCGTTTGGCCAGCAGTTCGATGGTGCTGTCGTAGGCGTTGGCGGTGGCGACTCTCATCTGGGTTCCTCACGCGTGTCATCGGCCGACGGTCTGCAGCAGGCTGTCAAAGGTGCTCTGCGCAATCTGCAGGAACTTGGCCGACGCCTGATAGGCCTGCTGGAACTGCAACAGGCGTGCTGCCTCTTCATCGAGGTTGACGCCCGCCACCTGGGTGCGCGCCGATTCGGCGGCGCTGGCCACCTGGCCTGAAAAGCTCGAGGCAAACTGGGCGCTCTGCACGCGGGTGCCGACATCGGAGAACAGGCTGATGTAGCCATCGGCCAGCGCCACCCCCTCGAACGTCGGCCGGGAACGCAGCGCCAGCACGGCGGTGGCGTTGCCGGCGTTCTGGGCCACCGACGCGGTCGTCGCGGCCTCGATGGTGAAGCGGTCGCCAGGCGAAGGACTGCCGCGCAGGGTCAGGCTCCAGCCGTTGACCTCGATCGGCACACCGGGCATGAAGGGGGTACCCGGCAGGGCGCCGTCGATGGTGTAGGTGCCGTCAGGCTC
>JALOSN010000050.1 GCA_025458415.1 Hydrogenophaga sp. | reverse complement strand
GAACATCGAGCGCGGGTGCACCATCTTGATGAACTGCTTGAGCATCTGCTCGGTGACGGTGAAGTCGGCGATCACGCCGTCCTTCATGGGGCGGATGGCCTCGATGTTGCCGGGCACCTTGCCCAGCATGGCCTTGGCTTCGTGACCGACCGCCTGGATGGTCTTCTTCCCCTGCGGGCCACCTTCGTGACGGATCGAGACCACGGATGGTTCGTCCAGCACGATGCCCTTGTTGCGGACGTAGATCAGGGTGTTGGCAGTGCCAAGGTCGATCGCCAGGTCGGTGGAGAACTGGCGACGGAATGCTTCAAACATGGTGCAGAGGTCCTGTGGGGCGCGGGTGCGTCTTCGCGCGGCCGTCGCCGATCGGGTGCTGGAGAGTCCGGATGGGGTGAGGGTCGGGACAGGAAGGGGCCAGTGGCTCCGGGTGCTTGCCAAGTACTTGATTTGGCGGCGAAAACCGCCACTGGACGGAAACTGCCGTCAAACCTTGGATAATACCGTATCCCCTGTGCAACAACGGCCCCCTCCGCAGGCATTTTCTGCACGTTACACCCGGTTTCGGCGCAGATAGGTCCCCAGCGCGCGGGTTTTCCCGGCTTTCACCCCTGATCTCCCCATGTCCCTGACCCTGTCCGACATCGGGCGCATCGCCAACCTGGCGCGCCTGGAGCTGCCGCCGGCCCAGGCCGAGCGCATGCTGACCCAGCTCAACGGCTTTTTCGACATCGTCGAGCAGATGAAGGCGGTGGACACCGCCGGCGTCGAGCCGCTGGCCCACCCCACGGCCGTGATCGACCACGTCAGCCTGCGCCTGCGGCCCGACGTGGCCAGCGAACCCAACAACCGCGAGGCCAACCAGCAGAGCGCGCCCGCCGTCGAGCGCGGCCTGTTCCTCGTGCCCAAGGTGATCGAATGAGCTTGAACGATATCCACCAGATGGGCGTGGCCGAGCTGGCCGCTGCCATCGCGGACCAGAAGACGTCTTCTGTCGAAGCCGCGCAAGCCCTGCTGGCCCGAGCGAAGCAGCACCAGACCCTGGGTGCCTACCTGTCGTTCAACGAAGACCTGACCCTGGCCCAGGCCAAAGCCGCCGACGCGCGCATGGCGGCCGGTGAGTGTGGCCCGCTGCTGGGCGTGCCGCTGGCGCACAAGGACATCTTCGTCACGCAGGGCTTCCCGAGCACCGCCGGCAGCAAGATGCTCGAGGGGTACCAGAGCCCGTTCGACGCCACCGTGGTCGCCAACCTCGCCAAGGCCGGCGCCGTGACCCTGGGCAAGCTCAACTGCGACGAGTTCGCCATGGGCGGCAGCAACGAGAACTCGGCCTACTTTGTCGCCCGCAACCCCTGGGACACCGCGCGCGTGCCCGGCGGTTCGTCGGGCGGCTCCGCCGTGGCCGTGGCCGCGCGCCTGGCCCCCGCCGTCACCGGCACCGACACCGGCGGCTCCATCCGCCAGCCCGCCAGCTTCTGCAACGTCACCGGCATCAAGCCCACCTACGGCCGCTGCTCGCGTTACGGCATGATCGCCTTCGCCTCCAGCCTCGACCAGGCCGGCCCGATGGCGCGCAGCGCCGCCGACTGCGCCACGCTGCTGACGGCCATGGCCGGCCCGGACATCGACCGCGATTCCACCAGCCTGGACCACCCGGCCGAGGACTACGCGCGCCTGCTGGGGCAAGCTCGTGAGGGTGCGACCGCCGCGCAGCCGCTCAAGGGCCTGCGCATCGGGCTGCCGAAAGAGTTCTTCGGTGAGGGCTGCGCGCCCGATGTCCTGGCCGCTGTGCGCGCTGCACTGAGCGAATACGAAAAGCTCGGCGCCACGCTGGTCGACATCTCGCTGCCGCGCACCGAGCTGTCCATCCCGGTCTACTACATCATCGCGCCGGCCGAGGCCTCGTCCAACCTCAGCCGCTTCGACGGCGTGAAGTTCGGCCACCGGGCCGCGCAATACGACGACCTGATCGACATGTACAAGAAGTCGCGCAGCGAAGGCTTCGGTCCCGAGGTGCAGCGCCGCATCATGATCGGCACCTATGTGCTCAGCCACGGCTACTACGACGCCTACTACCTCAAGGCGCAGCAGATCCGCCGCCTGATCGCGCAGGACTTCCAGAACGCCTTCGCGCAGTGCGACGTGATCGCCGGCCCGGCTGCGCCGACCACGGCCTGGAAGATCGGCGAGAAAAGCGACGACCCGGTCGCCAACTACCTGGCCGACATCTTCACGCTGCCGGCTTCGCTGGCCGGCCTGCCCGGCATGAGCGTGCCGGCGGGCTTTGGGGTGGGGAACTTGCCCGTGGGCCTGCAGCTGATCGGCAACTACTTCAAGGAGGCAGAGTTGCTGCAGACCGCCGATGCGTTCCAGCGCGCCACCGACTGGCACCAGCGCGTGCCGGAGGGCTTTTGAGATGAACACAGCCAAAAAAGAAGCGTCGCTGCTGGTGCACGGCTATGAGGTCGTGATCGGCTTCGAGACCCACGCCCAGCTGGCCACCAAGAGCAAGATCTTCAGCCGCGCGCCCACGGCCTTCGGCGCCGAGCCCAACACACAGGCCTGCGCGGTGGACCTGGCCCTGCCGGGTACGCTGCCGGTGATGAACCGCGAGGCCGTGGCCTGCGCCATCCGCCTGGGTCTGGCGCTGGGCTCGCACATCGCCGAGCAAAGCGTGTTCGCGCGCAAGAACTACTTCTACCCCGACCTGCCCAAGGGCTACCAGATCAGCCAGTTCGAGATCCCGGTGGTGCAGGGTGGCGAGGTGAGCTTCTTCCTCGGTGACGAGAAGAAGACCGTGCGCCTGGTGCGCGCCCACCTCGAAGAGGACGCGGGCAAGAGCCTGCACGAGGACTTCATCGGACAGTCGGGCATCGACCTCAACCGCGCCGGCACGCCGCTGCTGGAGATCGTGACCGAGCCCGACATCCGCTCCAGCGCCGAGGCCGTGGCCTACGCCAAGGAGCTGCACAAGATCGTGACCTGGATCGGCATCTGCGACGGCAACATGCAGGAAGGCTCGTTCCGCTGCGACGCCAACGTCTCGGTGCGCAAGCCGGGCGCGCCGCTGGGCACGCGCCGCGAGATCAAGAACCTGAATTCGTTCAAGTTCATGCAGCAGGCCATCGACTACGAGGTGCGCTGGCAGATCGAGCAGATCGAGGACGGCCACGCCATCCAGCAGGCCACGGTGCTGTTCGACCCCGACACCGGCGAGACCCGCGCCATGCGCACCAAGGAAGACGCGGCCGACTACCGCTACTTCCCCGACCCCGACCTGCCGCCGCTGGTGATCGCCAGAAGCTGGGTGGACGAGGTGAAGGCCGCCATGCCCGAACTGCCCAGGCAGATGGCCGCGCGCCTGGTGGCTGAGTACGGTTTGCCCGAATACGACGCCACCACGCTGACGCAGAGCCCGGCGATGGCCGCCTACTTCGAGACCGCCGCCAAGGCCAGCGGCCAGGCCAAGATGGCCAGCAACTGGATCATGGGCGAGGTCTCGCGCCGCCTGAACAACGAAGAGAAGGACATCACCCAGGTGCCCGTCAGCGCCGAGACGCTGGCCGCGCTGCTCAAACGCATCGCCGACGGCACGGTGTCGAACAACGCCGCCAAGCAGGTGATGGATGCGCTGTGGACGGGCGATGGTCAGGCCGTGGACGCCATCATCGAGGCCAAGGGCCTCAAGCAGATGAACGACAGCGGCGCGCTGGAGAAGATCATCGACGAGGTGATGGCCGCCAATGCCCCCATGGTCGAGCAGTACCGTGCCGGCAAGGACAAGGCCTTCAACGCGCTGGTGGGCCTGGTCATGAAGGCCAGCAAGGGCAAGGCCAACCCGCAACAGGCGGGCGAGCTGCTGAAGCAGAAACTCGGCTGATCAGCGGGCGTTGCCCGCCATTTGCGACCAGAGCTGGCGCAGCTTGGCCAGTTCGTCGTCGAAGCGCTCGTTGATGCGGCGCTTTTCCTGGTCCTGCTCGGCCAGGAAGCGCTTTTGCACCTGCACCTGCTGCTCGTTGTCCTCGAGTTTGCGCTTGAGCCAGGCCGGGGCCCGGTTCGGGTCGTTCTGGTAGAACTCCAGCTCCAGGTCGATCTGCTTGCGCTGCGTGGCCAGTTCCTGTTCGCGCTTCTTCACCGCCCCCACCACCTCGTCGACCTGCGCCAGGGCCACAGCGCGGTCCTTGTCGTGGGCTTCCTGGTTGGGGTAGCGGATGAGCAGGGCCCGCTCCCGGCGTCGCTCTTCGTTGACCCGGGCTCGTGCCTCCTCCTCGGTGCGCCGCTGTGCCTCGATGCGGGCGCGTTCCTCGGCGGTGTAGCTGGGCGGCACCACGCGACGCACGGTGCCGCTGGGACCGAGTTCGCGCTGTTCGCGGTCAAGGCACTGGGGAATGGGACGGTCGGAGGTGATGCGGCGACCCTGGGCGTCGATGCAGGTGTAGATGCCCGACCGGGTCTGCCCCGCATTCTGTGCCTGTGCCGGCACGGCGGACACCAGCAGCCCGGACAGTGCCAGCGCCAGCGCCGCCGGGCGCCGGCAGGGGGATGTCATCGGGAGCGAGTGGCTCAAAGGCAGATCCGGGTTCAGTTGACGCCGTAACGCTGGCGGTAGGCCAGCACCCTCTCGTGGTGCTCGCCCAGCGCGTCGCCAGCGTGTGTTTCCAGATACTGCAGCAAATCGGCCAGCCGCGCAATGGCGCAGACGTGAAGTCCGAGTTCCCGCTGGACATACTGGACCGCACTGTGTTCCAGGTCGCGCACCACCCCGTCAGGGCCGACTTCGGTGGCTTTTTCCTGGCGGTCCAGGGCGATCGTCACTGCGTGTGGCGTGGCGCCCGCCGCCCGGATCAGCGCGATCGACTCACGCGCAGCGGTGCCCGCGCTCATCACGTCGTCGACGATCAGGACCCGGCCCTTGAGCGGGGCGCCGACCAGCGTGCCGCCCTCGCCGTGGTCCTTGGCTTCCTTGCGGTTGTAGGCAAAGGGCACGTTGCGGCCCAGGCGCGCCAGCTCGATGGCCACGGCGGCGCCCAGCGGAATACCCTTGTAGGCCGGGCCGAAGATCATGTCGAACCCGATGCCGCTGGCCACCAGGGCCTGTGCATAGAATTGGGCCAGCCGGCCCAGCTTGGCGCCGTCGTCGAACAGGCCGGCGTTGAAGAAATAGGGGCTCATGCGCCCCGCCTTGGTCTTGAATTCACCAAAGCGCAGCACGCCGGCGTCGACGCAGAACTGCACGAATTCCTGCGCCAGCGCGCCACCGGCCGCGGCCGTGTCCTTTTCCGACCCCATGGGAGTGTCCTTGTTCAAACTGACCAGCCTCAACCTCAACGGCATCCGTTCGGCCACCAGCAAAGGGCTGGAGGCCTGGCTGGCCGCACATGCGCCCGATTGTATTTGTGTGCAGGAAGTCAAGGCCCAGGCGCCGGATGTGAGCGGCCGCTTCGAGGCGCTGGCCGGTCTGCGGGGCCATTTCCACTTTGCCGAGAAGAAAGGTTATTCGGGCGTGGGGGTGTACACCCGCCATGAACCCAGCGAGGTGATCACCGGCTTCGACGGCGGCGAGTTCGACGCCGAAGGCCGCTGGGCCGAGCTGCGCTTCGACACCCCGAACCGCCGGATGTCCATCGTCAGCGCCTATTTCCCCAGCGGATCGTCAGGACCCGAGCGGCAGGAGGCCAAGTACCGTTTCCTCGACGCCATCTTTCCGCACCTGATGGCGCTCAAGGGGCAGCGCGAGTTCATTGTCTGCGGGGACGTCAACATCGCCCATACGCAGAACGACCTGAAAAACTGGAAGGGCAACCAGAAGAACAGCGGCTTCCTGCCCGAGGAGCGCGCCTGGATGACCCGGCTGCTGACCGAGGGCGGCCTGGTCGATGTCTACCGCCGCCTGCAGCCCGAGACCACCGAGGCCTGCTACACGTGGTGGAGCAACCGGGGCCAGGCCTATGCCAAGAACGTGGGCTGGCGGCTGGACTACCACCTGGCCACCCCGGCACTGGCCGAGGCCGCGCGCAGCGAGTCGATCTACAAGGGTGAGAAGTTCAGCGACCATGCGCCGCTGACCATCGAGTACGGCTTCAGGCTCTGACTCCCCCGAACCCGGGGTCCGCACCGCGGGTGAGCGATGCTGCCGACAACCGCGCTGGCCGGGTGGGGCACTGGCTGACCGCTTGTGGTGGTCAGGGCGGGTATCCGCTGGGTGGGATGGACGTATTGGGCCTTTTGCCGAGCCATCTGTCCAATACAGATGATTGAAGATACCATCTGGTTTCAAGATGGAAATCCGCCAACTGCGCTACTTCGTTGCCATCGCCGACAGTGGCAGCTTCACCAAGGCCGCCGAGCGTGTCTATGTCGCGCAGTCGGCCCTGAGCCACCAGCTGGCGCAGCTGGAAGACGAGCTGGGCGTGCGCCTGTTCAGCCGATCCCGCCGGGGCGTCGAGCTGACCGAGGCCGGTCAACGGTTCCTGCCGCACGCGGTGTCCATCCTGCGGCAGGTCGAGGAGTCGGTGGCCAGTGCCCGCCACGGGGGTCAGGCACTGACCGGCAAGGTGGTGTTCGGCATTCCGCACAGCGCGTCGAATGCGCTCGCGCTGCCCCTGCTGCGCGAGGTTCACGGACGGCATCCCGGGATCGAACTGGAGCTGACCGAAGAGCTCACCGGCAACCTGCTGCGCCAGCTGCGCGCCGGCCAGATCCAGCTGGCGGTGCTGTTCGACGACGGGCACCTGGATGCCCTGTCGGTCACGCCGGTGCTCAGCGAACAGCTGTGCCTGATCGAGCCGGCCGCTGCGCGGACCACCCGCTGCCGGGGCCTGAGCCTGCGACGCGCGCTGGCCGAACCCCTCATCCTGCCGGCGCAGCCGCATGGCGTGAGGCCCATCATCGAAGCGGCCGCGGCCATGGCCGGCCTGCCGCCGCCCCAGGTCTATCTCCATCAGCATCCTGCGCACCACGCTGCTGGCCGGTCTGGGGCGCACCTTGCTGCCCGTCATGCCGCTGCAGGCCGAGATCGCATCCGGCCAGTTGCGCGCCACGCCGGTGACGTCGCCGCGGCTGGAGCGGGTGCTGACCCTGTGTGCATCGGCCCACATTCCGCGTTCGGCCGCCTGCCAGGCGGTGGCCGACCTGGCGGTGACGCTCATGCAGCGCCTGGCCCGGGATGGCGAATGGGCGGGAGCACGGGTGCTGTGAGGTCGACCGCACAAGCCCCTTCCGGGCTGTTTCATGCCCCTATGATCGACGCTTCTTCCTGCCATCCCTGAGTTCCCCATGCTGCGCTACCAGACGGTCCCGGTCACCCCTTTTGCCCAGAACTGCTCCATCGTCTGGTGCGACGAGACGCGCGAGGCCGCCGTCATCGACCCCGGCGGCGAACTGGACCGCCTGATCGCGGTGGCCGGTCAGCTGGGTGTCACCCTCAGGGCCATCTGGCTCACCCATGCCCACATCGACCATGCCGGCGGTACGGCCGAACTGGCCGAACGTCTGAACCTGCCCATCATCGGCCCGCACCCGGGCGACCAGTTCTGGATCGACGGCCTGCCGCAGCAAAGCGCGATGTTCGGTTTTCCGCCGGCCGGGCATTTCATGCCCACACGCTGGCTGGCCGACGGCGACACGGTGCAGATCGGCCACTGCACGCTCAAGGTGCGCCATTGCCCGGGCCATACGCCCGGCCATGTGGTGTTCCACTCGCCCGAAGCGCAACGCGCCTTTGTGGGCGATGTGCTGTTCGCCGGCAGCATCGGCCGCACCGACTTCCCGCAAGGCAACCACGCCCAGCTCATCAGCAGCATCAGGGAGCGGCTGTGGCCCATGGGGGATGAGACGGTGTTCATTCCCGGTCACGGGCCGGAGAGCACGTTCGGCGAGGAGCGGCGGTTCAATCCGTATGTGAAGGGCACCTGAGGCACATAGGGACGCTCAGTCCACCGTCCAGAAATCCGAGCGGCTTCGGGTGGCCCCGACGTCGAAGGTGGCCCTGACGTGCCAAACATCCCTCTCGCGCACCAGGGACAGGTGGACAAATCCGTCACCCAGTACCCAGAGTTCGCTGTCGACCTGACACGAGGTCGCGCCATCGGCCCAGCTCATCTGGTCCTGGTGGCAACGGTAGTGGTGCGGCTGCCCGTTGGCGAAGGGGAAAGGGGCATAGAGCGCTGGCGCATGCAGGATGTGTAGCGTCGCAGCGCTTGTCCCGTGCTTCAGGTTCACCCTTGTGTGTCCGGCCAGATGGGCGTCACCGCACAGCATCACCACGCCGCGAATCTGCTTTTCGGCGATGAATCCCAGCAGCCATTGAAGACTGGCCGGATAGCCGTCCCAGCTGTCGCTGCGGTGCGCCGAGCTGTCGGATGGGTTTGTGGCGTTCCCGACACGGCGCGGCAGCAGCCAGACTGGTGAAGAGATGAGCTTGGGTGTGACCGGACCGGCTCCGTCCTGGGTGTGGCGTTTCAGCAGCCAGCCTTCCAACGCCTGCTGTTGCTGCCCGCCCATGATGTGAGCCGCAGGCATGCCAGGCCCTGGACCCCAGGGTCTGGGTTGGCGTTCGGTGCGGGTGTCCAGCATGAACACCTCGTGCCCGCCGCCGGCATCGACAGGACCCCAGAAACCACCGCCTGTTTGCCTCGCTGGCAGCCGACTCAGGCTCATGCGCTCGAAGGCCTTCAGCGCCGCATCCTTGTCGTCCTGATTGACTCTGGGGCCTCCAGGCTCCCAATTGTCCCGGATCTCGTGATCGTCCGGTGTCACGTACAGCTGGGGTTTAGCGAGCTTGCGCATGTGGTCGATCGTCTCGTACTGCCGCAGTGAGCGGTGCAGATCGAGGTAAAGGCTTTTAAACCTGTCGCTCGTATTCGTCGGGTCGAGGATGCCGTAGGTCGCATCGGCGTAGATCTGGTCACCCAGCATCAGCAGCGCGCCCAGAGGAGCATGGGCCCGAGCTGTTTCCTCCATGCGGCGAAACGAAGCGCTCGCTGGCCTGTGGTCCAGCAGCCCGGCGGGATACTGGCAACTGGCGAAGATCAGACGCGTGTCCTGGGTTCTTGCCTGCCACGCAGCGGCAGTATCGGGTATCCGGCCTCCCAGCCGTGGAGACCTGGTGTCTGCAACAGGCGTTGTCGGAAGTGATCGCGGGCTGTCCTCGTGTCGATCACCTGGTTCGGCAGCTGGGGCCAGTAGAGCAGGCTCTGGACGATTGAGCAGGCTTGTCTCGATGGTGCCTGGTGACTTTTTCAGGACTGCGTTCAACGCAGCTTGCAGCAGCTTGGGCGCAAAGGCCGTCAATAGTGCAACGGGCACATCAGGTCCGTCAGTCAAGGGCTTGATGGGCTGGTGGAACAGCGTGCGGTCGAAGGGCTGAGGTGCGCGCCGCCAGCGCACCCAGCCCATGACCAGCAGGTGGGTGGCCTCTTCCGGTAGACCGGTCACGTTGAGCCGTTGGCGTCCTCTTGCGGAGTCGAGGCGCTGCAGCTGGATGGCTTCTGCTGCCGGACCGGGTGCAGGCACAAGGCTGATGCGGTGCGCTTCGTATCTTACCCAGGTCACCACCGCGAAGGAGCTGTCTTCATCCGGCATCACCAACACCTGCTCGGGCGGGTAATTGTCGGATGTCGGCCAGCTGGGCCTCTCCAGCGGAGGGCTCAGCTGTTCGGCCAGGAGCAGGTATTCGTTATCCAAGGAACACCTCCACTGTGCGCCAGAGATTCCCGGCTTCAATACCCAGCAGGCTATCCTGGTGGCCTCCCGGAACACGTTCGAACTGATGGTCGATGCCTTCTGTACCAAACAGATCGGCCATGCGCTGACCCGTATTGGGACTGACCATGCCGCTGTCCTCTGCACTCAGGATCAGGGTGCCTGACCTTGGCCACAGAGCGATGCGATTCAGATTCAGATGGCGGCCGTCCCCGAGCGCCACCTGCCGGTGGCGGGCGATATGGATGACTTGTGACACCGTCTCCAGATTCAGCGGGCCAAAAAAATCATCGATGCGTTCCAGCACCGACGCAGGCATCCGGTCGATATTGAAAGTGCGTTCATACAGCGCGTCCATGCGCCTTTGGGTGGCGCCCCAGGGTGTGCGACGCCAGCACGGATTTTCCAGCTTCCAGGTCCTGGGCGGATAGGGCAGGGTGTTGAGGAAGGCGTCGAACAACGACTCGCCCTGCCTTGGCAGCGGTGACGGTCGAAAGCTGTAACCGCCTTGAAGACCCGCCTTGAAGAAGCTGATCAGGTAGGCGCGCAGGATGTTGGCATCGGTGTAGTCGACGTAGAAGCCCTTCTGGGACAGGACCACCTTGCGCAGCGTGTTTGGCAGTCTGCCCAGTTCCCTGGGGTAGCGGGTGGGCTGCGTCGGGTCTGTCTTGAGCTCTGCCGGGTCCTTCAGCAGCGCCATGCTCAGCATGACCGCACCAATGCAGTGGGCAAACACGTCAACCTGTACCGGTTCGCCACCCCGTTCCTGGCCCACCAGGCGCGCGATGTGATCGATGGCCACGGGGATGTCGGCCCAGGCAGCGTCTTCGAATGCCCACGGCTCGCGCGCCGTGGGCATGCCCGCGCTGGTGCGCAGGTCCAGCAACCAGATGTCGCGGCCCGAGTGCCAGAAATGCCGCGCTGCCGGGTTCGGGATGGCGTCGTGCGCAAACGTGGTGCCGCTGGTGCTGTAACCGTGGATGAAGACCAGGGGCGGCTTTGGGTTTTCGCCAGCCCTGGACGGCTGGCCCCGGTAGCGCGTGAGCCTGACCATCGCACGACGTGGCCCGCGCGCATTTTTCTTGAGCCCTCGCGCGGGCACGGGCTCCAGATCCAGTTCGGTGATCTCTGGCGCGGGCAGTCCCTTCACGGCCCCGGGCAGCCGTCGGGGGGGGGCCTCAGGTGGCGGATCGGGCTGGCGCAGGTGCCACAGCTGCAGCTTGGTGAACAGGCGTGCCCAGTAAAGCCCCAGGTGGGCCAGGTCGGTGAGTGCGCGAACCTGGTTGGCCTGCTTGGTAATGCGCAACAGAGAAATGCCCTGGCCTGCGAGAAAGCGCGCATCCAGCTTGAGCGGATAGGATCGACCCCCTAGTGGCCACCACCTTTCGGGCAGCAGGCCGCGACCCAGCCCTTGCAGGTTCAGGTAAAGCAACTGGTTCCACGGGTTTTCGCCGCAGGCGTAGGTGAATCGTTTGTGGCCATGGACAGCGGAGTCGCGCAAGGCTGCTTGCCAGAAATCCTTGGCCGAATCGTCATGGCACTTGATGTCGCCGCTCACCGTCGCACGGTATTCGAAGCGCCGGATCTCGCCGGCCTGGCTGGCGAGGCGCATGATCCGAACGGCGATGGTGGCCTCTTTCGGCGAATCTGCAGGTTTTTCTGCGCCATTGGGCCTGGCTTTGTCCTTCGGACGCCGATTGCGGAGCCATCGTGCGATGTCGCGAGTTCCGCGGTTGTGGACAAATGCAGCGAAGGCGCGCAGTGCGCGCCAGGTGGCCAGGGTGGGCTGACGTTCCAGCAGGTCCATGTACCCTTGAAGAGGCGCTTTCACTTCAGCCAAATCTTCGCGTTCCTGCTCTGACAGGACGTCCAGTGTTCGACCCTGCAGATCGCGATCACTGAAAATGCGCAGGTAACTGGCATCAACGTGTCGACCTTCCGTCCAAGGAATGAGCGTCAGCCGCTTGTGCAGGGGCTGGGTGAGCGCGTCGACCGTGGCGGGTTCAAAGCCAAAGGTAAGCTCGACCCAGCGGACCTCTGGCCCTTGCGGACCACTCAGCCCCTCGACACGTCCCCACAGCCGTTCGATGATCTGAACCTGGGTAGCTTCGGGTTTCTGCGGTGGGAGGCAGTCGGCCAGGGCCCTGGCGCGGGGGCGTTCCTCGGGTGCGCCACGGGGCGTCTCGGGTCGGGTGGTCCAATTCCATTGCTCTCGCCAGTGGTGCGCTGCTCTCAGGCTCAGGGCCGCGATGGTGAGCGCCGGGTTGGCACCCAGGGAGCCCGGTACCATGGCGCCGTCGAGGACGAGCAGGCTGGTCTCCTGGTCGTTCCAGCGTTCATCACCGCTCGGGGCGAGGTTGAATACCGCACCCCATTCGTCCACGGCGCCGTTGGACGGTGCGGTGCCCATGGGGCAGCCACCCAGGGGGTGTACGGTCAAGGCCCCCCCGGCGCCTTCGCCCAACACCCGGCTCAATGCTTTGGGCAGCAGGCGCCACATCGGGTTGGGCGTGACGCGGGCGCTGTCGCCCAGGCTGTCTTTCACGCGCCGCTCCAGTTTGCTGAAGGCGTCGGCCATGGCCGGGTCGTT
>JALOSN010000049.1 GCA_025458415.1 Hydrogenophaga sp. | reverse complement strand
GTGTAGGCACCGATACCGAAGAAGGCCGAGGTGGCCAGCGAGAGGTAACGCGTGGTCCCGCAGAACAGCGACCAGCTCGATGACAGCGCGACATACATCAGGCAGGTCAGGGCCATCGACACCACGAACTCGCTGGCCAGCCCCGGGATGGCCAGTGCCCAGCCGGTGAAGGCCAGCAGCACCAGCAGGTCACGGATCAGCACCTGTCTTGAGCTCATGCCTTTCTCCCTTTGCGGGCAAACAGGCCTTCGGGCCGCAGCAGCAGCACGCCGATGAAGACCACGTAACTCAACAAGGCCTTGAGCGAGGGATTGGTGAAGTGCATGCCGATGGCCTCGATGACGCCCAGCAACAACCCGCCCGCGAGCGCGCCGCCCATGCTGCCGAACCCACCCAGGGTGATGACGATGAGGGCGGTGACCGTGTAGGGCTCACCCATGGAAGGGCTGATGGTGTAGGCCATGGACAGCAGGCAGCCGGCCACGCCCGACAGACCCAGCCCGATGCCGAACATCAGCGGGTGCAGCCGTCGGGTGTCGATACCGACCAGTTGCGCTCCGGTCGGTGACTGCATCAGGGCGCGCACCGCCTTGCCCAGCAGGGTCATGCGCAGCAGCGCGATCAGCGCGCCGGCGAACAGCAGCGCCAGCACAAACACCAGCAGCTTGTTGGCTGCGAACTGGGCCTGCCCCCCGGGCAGCGGAATCACCACCGGCTCCGTCAGGTAGTCATAACCGCGCAGATCGCCACCCCAGATGTAGGACACCACGTTCTGCACCAGGAACATCAGGCCGAAGGCCACCATCAGGCCGCGTGCCTCAAAGATGTCCAGGTTCGGCGAGGTCGCCGTCAGGCGCCGGAAGCACAACCAGTGCACGGCCAGACCGAGCGCCAGCAGCAGCGCGAAGGACACCGGAATCATCAGCAGCGGCGAGATCCCGAACCGGGTCTGCACCATCCAGGTGAGAAACGCGCCGACCATCAGGAACTCGCCATGCGCGATGTTCAGGATGCGCATCAGGCCATACTGAAGGTTCAGCCCCAGGGCCACCAGCGCGTAGATGCCCCCGGTGATGAGTCCGGAGGCGATCAGTTCAAGCCAGGCAGAAAACGACATGGATGTTCGTGGAGGCGTTGTGGTCCGCTGCGGGCCGGCCCGTACCGGCCCGCAGGCAGTCCCCCTTGCGGTGGTGGCGGCCTTCAGGCCTGTCGCGGTGCCTCAGCTCCAGTTGGGCTTGGCCGGGTTGAGCCTGGCGGTGGCCATCGACTGCGGCCAGACCACCTCGAACTCGCCGTTCTGCCACTGGCCCACCGAACCGGGCGTACCCACGTTTTCACTGCCGTTGAAGCGGATGTCGCCCAGGATGGTCTTGTGCGTGGTGCCGGCCACGTAGTCCCGGATCGCCTTGCGGTCCAGCCCGACCTGTTTGACGGCGCTGGTCAGAATCTCCAGCGAGGCCCAGCAGGCACCGCTGGCCCAGCGGTCCGGTTCCTTCTTCTGGCTGGCCAGGTGGGCATCGAAATAGGCCTTGGCGCCCGGGCTCGTCTTGCTGTTCCACGAGCCCATGCCCAGCACCCCTTCGGCACCGGCGGGCGTCATCACGTTCTTGTAGAGCGGGAAGGCGGTGCCCACGGAGGCGTAGAAGAACTTCGGGTTGAAGCCGATTTCCTTGGACTGGCGGCTGGCCAGGATGGTGTCCGGCGGATAGGTGAACCCGACGAAGGCGTCCGGATTCTTGTCCTTGATGCTGCGCAGCACCGGCGAGAGGTCCTTCACACCGCCCGGATAGCTCTTGTCCTCCACCATCTGGATGCCGCTGCCCTGCAGCGCCACCTTCAGCGCGGCGTAGTTCTCCAGCCCGAACAGGTCGTCCACATAGACGCAGGCCAGGGTCTTGCAGCCGTTGGCCTTGAGCATGTCCACCAGTGCATTGGTCATGGGCGCCGGCTGCTGCAGCATCAGGAAGAAGTAGGGCAGCTTCATCTCGACCAGCCGGCGCGACAGGGCGGTCGGGGCGAGGAAGGGATAGCCCAGGCGGTTGGCCAGCGGGGCGACGGCAAAGTTGGCGTTGCTGCCCCACGGTGGCAGGACCAGATCCACCTTGTCGCTGGCCATGAGCTTCTGGTAGGTGCGCACGCAGGTCTCGACGTCGCTGCGATCGTCCGAGCTGATCAGTTCGATCGGCCGTTTGACACCCTTGATGTCCAGGCCCCCCTTGGCGTTCTGCTGCTCGGCCCACAGCAGGTAATTGGGTTCCTGGCTGGTCTGGGCTCCGCCGGTCCAGGGACCGGTGCGGGCCATGGTGTAGCCGATGCGCACCGGCGCGGACTGCGCCAGCAGTTGGGGAGCGACCGTCATGGCGCCGACCGTGGCGGCGGCACCCTTGATGATGAGGCGGCGGTTGGTCTGAACCATGGCTTGTCTCCTGTCGTGATGGTGGGGTGACACTGACCACCGGATGGTAGGAATCCGGACCCGCACCGGCTTGGCCTATCGTGCAGAGAATGCTTGTCTGTCGGTGCACGGACCTCGGGGTTTTCCCTCAACCTGACGCCCACCTGGGGTCTCCCGCCGGAATTGATAATGCCCAGACCGATTCGGTCAGGAGAAGCCCCATGTCAGCAGCGCCCCTCATGAGCACCGACCACGTCGCTGCCGGCGAACGCGCCGCGGCCTGGCGCGACTGGGTCTGGAAGCATTTCGGCGGTCTCGAGTCCGATCTGTACGGCGACCAGGATTTCGACGGCCACATCAACGCGGCACATGCGGGTGATGTGGTGCTGACCAAGCTGGAGGCCAACCGCCACCGCGTCATGCGCAGCCCGCGCCTGGCCCGTGCCAGCGACACCAGCTACCTCAAGATCGTCGCGCCCTGGCAGGGCAGCGCGGCGGTCGAACAACAAGGCCGACAGACCTGGGTGCGCCCGGGCGGCTGGACCATCTACGACACCACCGGCAGCTACGAGATCGCCAACCCGGAGCGGGTCGAGCACCTGATCGTCATGCTGCCGCGCGAACACCTGGCCGAGCGGGGCCTGCGCCTGGAACCCCTGATGGCGCGCCACGTGGGTGGCGCACAGGGCATATCCCGTGTGGCGCTGGAGACCATGCGCAGCACCTTCCAGGAATTGCCCTCGATGAGCGGGGTGGCCGCGCAGGGTGCCGGCGAGCTGATCATCGAACTGGTGCGCCTGTCCTTGCAGGAACTGGCCGGCCGCGAAAGCGCGACGACCCAGATCGAGGCCTTCCGGGACCGCATCCGGGACCACATCGGCCAGCACCTTCGTGACCCTGGATTGAGCATCGACCGCATTGCCCAGGCCCTCAACTGCAGCAAGCGCCACCTGCACAATGCCTTCAGTGCCGAAGACGACACCCTGGCCAACTACATCCTGCGCCGGCGCCTGCAGGCCTGCATGCGCGACCTGAAGAACCCGGCACTGGCCCACCGCACCCTGACCGACATCGCCTTCTCGTGGGGATTCAACAGCGGCGCCCATTTCAGCCGTGTGTTCCGGGACCACGCCGGCCTGTCACCCAGCGAATTCCGGGCCGCCGCCCTGCGCCAGCCCGCGGAGGCCTGAGGCCCGGTTCAAGACCTCAGCGCCATGCGCAGCCCCGCGTCACCCGCAGGGCCATCTGGTGCAGTGCATGCCACGGGTCGGCCGGCCAGCCTTCGGCCTTCAGGCCCTTGACGATGCCGTCGACGGTGTGCGCGTCGTCGAGCCAGCGCACCAGTTGCAGGGGGGACAGGCGCGGCAGCAACCGCTCCATGAGTTTCTCCCGTACCCCCCAGACCCGGCTCTCGCGCAGGGCCATGGGCAGGGGCCGACCGGCATCGATGGCGCTGCGCACCCGGTGCAGGGTGCGGATGTCCTCGGCCAAGGCCCAGTGCACCAGCACCGGCGCCTCTCCCTCGGCCTGCAGTCCGTCCAGCATGCGCTGCACGCGCTGGACCTGACCGCCCAGCACCGCTTCGGCCAGCTTGAACGGCGTGTAGCGGGCCACGTTGAGCACCGCCCCCTCGACCTGATCAAAGCTCAGTTCGCCCGCCGGAAACAGCAGGCCCAGCTTCTGGATTTCCTGGTGTGCCGCCAGCAGGTTGCCTTCAACACGGTCGGCAAAGAACTGGAGCGTGCGCTGGCCGGCTTCCCCTGCCTCGACCCGCTGCCCCTGGAGTTGCAGGCGCTGGGCGATCCAGTTGGGCAGCGCCGGCCGTTCGACCGTATCGACCTTCACCGTCACGCCCTGGCTGTCCAGGGCGCCAAACCAGGCCGACTTGGTGGTGGTGCCGTCCAGCCGGGGCAGCAGCACCAGGGTGACGGTGCTCTCGTTGTCGATGGCCGCCTCGGCCATCTGCTGCAGGGCCTCCGAACCGTCCTTGCCGGGCTTGCCAGAAGGTATGCGGATCTCGATCAGCTGGCGGTCGGCAAACAGGCTGAGCGAGCCGCCACTGGCCAGCACCGCGCTCCAGTCGAAATGCGCGCCGGCTGCGGTGTGCACCACACGTTCGGTGCAACCCTGGGCACGCGCTTCGGCCCGAATCGCATCCGCCGCCTCCTGCACCAGCAGGGCTTCATCCCCGTGCACCGTGTAGAGACTGCGCAGGCCACGCTTCAACTGCGCAGCCAGCTGGGCAGGCGCGACCTGCATGGCAACCGGTCTCAGCCCAGGTTGACCGCTGCCAGACGGCGCAGCACCTGTTGCACGATGTCGGTCTGCATGTCGCGGAACGAGAGGTCCTGTTCGGCCGACTTGGACAGCGCGGCGGTTTCCGAGAAGCTCAGGTCGCGCTCCATCAGCAGCTCGTTGTCTTCGATCAGGGTCCGCCCGGACGGTGTCTCGAGCCGGAACCGGTAGCGGGTGCGCAACTGCAGCTCCCGCACCCGGCCGTCGGCGGTCTGCCCCACCACGGCGCGTTCGACCTGGTCCACCAGCACCACCAGCAGCACCTGTGGCACCAGGCCCGGCACCGACGCGCTGCTGCCGAGTGTGCGCACACCCGAGGACTCCAGGGCGCCACGCAGGGCACGCGTGACCCCACCGCTTTCCAGACCGGTCACCCGCATCACCTGGAAGGAGAACGTGGGCGCGGCGCGCAGGGCAAAGCCACAGCCGCCCAGCATGGCCGAAGCGGCCAGCATGCCGGCGCCCAGCAGGCGGCGCCTCGAAGGCGCCTGCAGTTCAGGGAAATCGGACCTCATGAGCACCTCGACTATACGACCACATTGACCAGACGCCCCGGCACCACGATGACCTTCCTGGCCACGGCACCATTGGCCTGCTTGAGAAACGCCTCACTGGACAGCGCGGCTGCCTCGATGGCGGCCTTGTCGGCACTGGCGGGCACGGTCACGCTGCCGCGCAGCTTGCCATTGACCTGCAGCACCAGTTCGATCTCGTCCTGCACCAGGGCCGACTCGTCCACCTGCGGCCAGGGCGCGTCCAGCAGATCACCCACCACCCTCGCATAGCCCAGCTCGGCCCACAAGGCATGGGCAACGTGCGGGCAGACCGGGTACAACATGCGCACCAGCAGCGACACACCTTCGCAGCGCAGGGCGTCGTCGCCGTCGCTGCCGTCGAAGGCAAAATCGTCCAGCGCATTGAGCAGCTTCATGCACCCCGAGACCACGGTGTTGTACTGCATGCGCTCGTAGTCGTAGCTGACCTGCTTGAGCACCAGGTGCAGTTCGCGCCGCAGTTTCTTGCCCTCCGTTCGCAGCCCGGCCTGACTCAGGTCGCGACCGGTGGCGGCACGCAGGGCGTCGGCATGCTTGTGCGCAAATCCCCAGACGCGCCGGAGGAAGCGGTAGCTGCCCTCCACCGCCGCATCGTTCCACTCCAGCGTGGCCTCGGGCGGCGCGGTGAACATGGTGTAGAGGCGCGCGGTGTCGGCGCCGTACTTCTCGATCAGGTCCTGCGGGTCGACGCCGTTGTTCTTGGACTTGGACATGGTGCCCACGCCCTCGTAGTCGATGGCCGTGCCCGCGGGCAGGTCGCCCACTGCCTTGACCAGCTTGGCGCCGATGACCTTCCCCGCCTCATCGTGCACATGCTCCACATCCTGCGGCCAGAAGTACTCCTTGCCGCCCTTGTCGGTGCGGCGCGAGTAGATGTGGTTGAGCACCATGCCCTGCGTCAGCAGCTTGGTGAAGGGCTCGTCCACCTTCACCAGGCCCAGGTCGCGCATCACCTTGGTCCAGAAGCGTGCGTACAGCAGGTGCAGGATGGCGTGCTCGATGCCGCCGATGTACTGGTCCATCGGCATCCAGTAATCGGCACCCTCCGCGACCATCTTCTCGGGGTTGGTCGGATCGCAATAGCGCATGAAGTACCAGGACGAGTCCACGAAGGTGTCCATGGTGTCGGTCTCGCGCCGCGCGGGTTGGCCGCAGCAGGGGCAGTCGACCTTGAGGAAGGCCTCGCACTTGTTGAGCGGGTTGCCGCTGCCGTCCGGCACCAGGTCCTCGGGCAGGCGCACCGGCAGGTCCTTCTCGGGCACCGGCACCGGGCCGCAGGACTCGCAATGGATGATCGGGATCGGCGTGCCCCAGTAACGCTGGCGGCTGATGCCCCAGTCGCGCAGGCGGAAGGTGGTCTTCTTCTCGCCCAGGCCTTTTGCAGCGAGCAGCTCGGCCACCTTGTTCACCGCAGCCTTGTGGCCCAGCCCGTCGAGTTGGCCGGAGTTCACGCATACGCACTTGAGCTTGTCGCCGTACCACTCGGCCCAGGCGTCGGTCGAGAAGGTCTCGCCTTCCACGGTCACGACCTGTTGGATCGGCAATTGGTACTTGAGCGCGAACGCGAAGTCCCGTTCATCGTGCGCCGGCACACCCATCACCGCGCCGTCGCCGTAGCTCATGAGCACGTAGTTGCCGACCCAGACCTCGACCTGCACGCCGGTCAGCGGGTGGGTGACGAACAGGCCGGTGGGCATCAGCTTCTGGTTGTTCGCGGCCGCGTGTTGGGCCAGCGGGTGTTCGGGCGCCACGGCGCAAAAGGTGACACCCATGATGGTGTCGGCGCGCGTGGTGAATACGTACATGCGACCATCACCGATCAGCGCGCCATCCGAGCCCTTGATGTCATGGGTGAAAGCGAAGCGCACGCCCTCGCTCTTGCCGATCCAGTTCTCCTGCATCAGGCGGACCTTGTCGGGCCAGCCGTTGAGCGTCGCCTTGTCATTGCCGATCTGCACATGGTCGAGCAGCTCGTCGGCATAGGCCGTGATGTTCAGGTAGTAACCCGGGATCTCCCGCTTTTCCACGGGCGCCCCGGTGCGCCAGCCCTTGCCGTCGATCACCTGCTCATTGGCCAGCACGGTCTGGTCCACCGGGTCCCAGTTGACGACCTGGGTCTTGCGGTAGGCGATGCCTTTGTCCAGCATCTTCAGGAACAGCCACTGGTTCCACTTGTAGTAGTCGGGGGAGCAGGTCGCGACTTCGCGGCTCCAGTCGATCGCCAGGCCCATCGCCTGCATCTGCCCCTTCATGTACGCGATGTTCTCGTAGGTCCACTTCGCCGGTGGCACGCCGTTCTTGAGCGCCGCGTTCTCGGCCGGCAGGCCGAAGGCATCCCAGCCCATGGGCATCAGCACGTTGTACCCGTTCATGCGCAGGTACCGGGTCAACATGTCGTTGATGGTGTAGTTGCGCACGTGCCCCATGTGCAGCTTGCCACTCGGGTAGGGCAGCATGGAGCAGGCATAGAACTTCCTGCGACCCGCGTCTTCGGTCACGCGGTAGGCGTCGGTGGCATTCCAGTGGTCGTGCGCGGCGCGCTCGACATCGCGGTGTTGGTATTGGGCTTGCATGAAACGGGGAGTCCGGACGGGGGGCGCCGTGAAGGCACCCGAGTGGGCAGGTGCCGTGGCGCTCAGGGACCGATTTTAGGCCCTGCGCCGTGCTGCTCAGCGAAGGCTCTCGGCAGCCGCGGCCGGCGTCTCTTGCGGATCGGAAACGAAGCCGATGCGGGACAGCCCGGCCGCCTGTGCCAGGCCGATCACCTGCACCACCCGGCCATAGGGCACGCGGGCATCGGCCCGCAGCTGCAATTCGGTTTCCGCGCTGCGGGCGGCGGCCTCGGCCAGCCGCTGGCGCAGCTGCCCGGCGTCGACCGGCACATCGTCCAGGTGGATCACGCCCGCGGCATCCAGCGCCACCGACACCACGGCCTCTCCCGGCTCCGCCACGGCCAGCGGCGCGTCCGCGCTGGGCAGGTCCAGCTGCAGGCGGCTGGCCAGCACCGGGGCCGCGATGATGAAGATCACCAGCAGCACCAGCATCACGTCAACCAGCGGCGTGACGTTGATGTCGCTCATGGGCCGGTGGCCCTGGGGTTTTTCCAGCCGACCGAAAGTCATGT
>JALOSN010000470.1 GCA_025458415.1 Hydrogenophaga sp. | reverse complement strand
GCGTGAGGAAATGAGCCGCGCCGGCGCCGTGGAGATGACGATGCCGGTGGTTCAACCCGCCGAGCTGTGGCAGGAAACCGGCCGCTTCGAGAAGATGGGGCCCGAGTTGCTGCGAATCAAGGACCGGCACGAGCGCGACTTTGTGGTGCAGCCCACCAGCGAAGAGGTTGTCACCGACGTGGCCCGCCAGGAGTTTCGCAGCTACAAGCAGTTGCCCAGGAACCTCTACCAGATCCAGACCAAGTTCCGCGACGAGCGCCGCCCGCGCTTCGGCCTGATGCGCGGGCGCGAGTTCATCATGAAGGACGCCTACTCCTTCGACCGAGACGAGGCGGGTGCCAAGGCCAGCTACCAGGGGATGGCGGCTGCGTATCGCCGCATTTTCGACCGCTTCGGCCTGCGCTACCGCGCTGTCGCCGCCGACAGTGGGGCCATCGGGGGTGACCTGAGCGAGGAATTCCAGGTGATCGCGGCCACGGGTGAAGACGCGATCGTTTATTGCCCGGCCAGCGACTACGCCGCCAACATGGAGAAAGCCGACAAGACGCCCACGCCGGGCAAGAGCACCTGCGCCGACGTGGCCCAGCTGCTGGGTGTGCCCCTGGCCACGACGGTCAAGTCGCTGGTGCTGGCGACCGACGAACTCAATGAGGCCGGCGAGATCGTCAAGAGCCAGGTCTGGCTGCTGCTGCTGCGCGGCGACCACGACATGAACGAGGTCAAGGTCGGCAAGGTGCCGGGCCTGGACAAAGGCTTCCGCTTCGCTTCGATCCCGGAGATCGAAGCCCACTTCGGCTGCAAGCCGGGTTACCTCGGTCCCATCGGCCTGAAGCAGCCACTCAGGATCGTCGCCGATCGCGAAGTGGCGGTGTTGGCCGACTGGATCTGTGGCGCCAACGAGGTGGATTTCCACATCACCGGGGTGAACTGGGGCCGTGATCTGCCCGAGCCGGATCTGGTGGCCGACCTGCGCAACGTGGTGGAGGGGGATCCCTCGCCCGACGGCAAGGGCGCGCTGGCCATCGAGCGCGGCATCGAGGTGGGCCATGTGTTCTACCTGGGTACCAAGTACAGCAAGGCCATGAATGCGACCTTCCTGGACACCGATGGCAAGCCCAAGCATTTCGAAATGGGCTGCTACGGCATCGGCATCACCCGCCTGCCGGCGGCGGCCATCGAGCAGAACCACGACGACCGCGGCATCATCTGGCCGGATGCTTTGGCTCCCTTCACCGTGGTGCTGTGTCCAGTGGGGGCTGACCGCAGCGAGGCCGTCAAGGCAGCGGCTGACGAGCTCTACGCCGGCTTGCTGGCGGCGGGTGTGGATGTGATCCTGGACGACCGGGGCGAACGCCCGGGCGCCATGTTTGCCGACTGGGAACTGATCGGCGTTCCGCACCGGGTCACCATCGGCGATCGCGGCCTCAAGGATGGCCAGGTGGAGTACCAGCATCGGCGCGACGCGGCTGCCACCAAGGTGCCGGTTGCACAGGCCCTGGACTTTGTCCGGGGACGTGTCTCGGTGTGAACGCCTTGCCGGCCCGGGTGCTCTGGCGTCGCCGCGATTGGATGGGCGGTGCCGCTGCGGTGGGGGTTGCCGGATGGTTTGGCACCGGAGCGGTGCATGCCGGAGGACAACTGGAGGAGCCGCTGGCCGATTCGGTGCGAACCGCCCTGAGTTCGGCCATTGCCAGCAGCGAGCCGCCGGTGCCGGTGTTCGCCGACACCCAGCGGCGCCTGGCCTACCTTCGATGGTTGGGCGCCACCAGTGACCGCTTGCACCGACGCAAACCGGATTTCCAGACGCGGATCGAGTTTCTGCAGACAGTCTGGTACGAGAGCCGCCGCGCCCGGCTGGACACCACCCTGGTGCTGGGTCTGATCCAGGTGGAGAGCGCGTTCCGCAAGTTTGCCATCTCGAGGGTGGGCGCACGTGGCTACATGCAGATCATGCCCTTCTGGGCACGCGTGATCGGCGATGGTGACGTGGGGCGGCTGTTCGATATGCGGGTCAACCTGCGTTTCGGGTGTGTCATCCTCAGGCACTACCTGGACCGTGAGCGGGACGACAGTTTTTTGGCCCTGGGTCGCTACAACGGCAGCCGGGGTCGCAGCGAATACCCCAACGCGGTCTATGCCGCTGCCCGCAACCGATCCGGCTCTTGCCGCTGCCCGGGCGTGGCAGGTCGCCGTCTTCCAGCACGTAACGGTTGTCCAGCCGGGCATTGCCAAAGGCGGTCATCAACGCACGCCGCATTTCGCGCGGCGCCAGCTGGGCCAGCTGATCGAGGACGTCGTCAGGGGGTTCAGGCTCGAAACGCTGTCCCCAGTCATGCTCGTTGCGGATGCCCCGGTACAGGTGGGCCGCGATTTTTCGCGCCGCATCGAGTGCAGGCGGCGCGATCTCGAACACGTTCATGCGGTTGAGGATCGGTTCGGGTATGCCACGCTCGTCATTGGCCGTGGTCACCCAGATCACCTGGCTGGCGTCGATCGGAACCTCCGCGAACTCGTCGACAAAATGCTGGGCGGTGTCATGCTCGAGCAGGCTGTACAGAGCCCCCAGCGGGTCGTACTGGGCGTCGCCACTGGCCTTGTCGATTTCGTCGACCACGATGACCGGGTTCGCATACTGTCCATCGACGAGGGCTTCGAAAACCTTGCCCGGTTTGGCGCCTTTCCATTGCGAGGACGAGCCCGACAATAGCCAGCCGGCCGTCATCGAACTCATGGGGATCAGGTTCATGCCGGTGCCCAGCAGATCCGCCATCTGGCGGGCAAAATGGGTCTTGCCCACGCCGGGTGGACCGAGCAGCAGGATGGGGGTGACTTCCAGGCTGTCGTGGCTGTCCTGACTCAGGGCCACATGGCGCTTGACGTCATCCAGCACCTCGGTGAAGTTGGGCAGCAGTTCGTACAGGGGCGCCATGTCGGGCACACCGGACGGTTTGACCGCAAAGCGCTGCGGGCCGCGCTCGATCATGCGCTGCCAGGTGTTGCGCAGGCTCTCGTACTCGCGCTCGTTGCCGCTGGCCTGCAGCTTGGCCAGTTTGCGTTCGACGGCGTCGGCGTCATAGACGCTGCGCATCTGGGCAATCGGCAGGCCCAGGGCGGGGGTTGTCACCAGACTGCGTGAGCTCATGAGTCCTCCATGACGAAAGCAGGCACGCCTTCATTCAAGCACATCTCATGCCCACCCTCAAGGCAGGAAAAACCGCAGTATTTCGTGACAGACCGGTGTTTATGCGGCTGGTGTGAACCATTGCTCGGGTTGACCGGCGTTTGCCGTTCGCACCGGGCGACGGGAGCTCAGGACTTGCCGCTGATGACCTGCTGCAGTTCACCGGATTGGTACATCTCCATCATGATGTCCGAACCGCCGATGAACTCCCCGCGCACGTAGAGCTGGGGGATGGTGGGCCAGTTGCTGTAGTCCTTGATGCCCTGGCGGATGGCATCGTCCTCCAGGACGTTGACGGTGGTCACGTTGCGAGGATCGACGCCGCAGGCCTTGATGATCTGGATGGCACGACCCGAGAAGCCGCACATGGGGAAGCTGGCATTGCCCTTCATGAAGAGCACGATCTCGTTGTTCTTGACCAACTGGTCGATCTGGGTCTGGGTGTCGCTCATGGTGGTGGGATCCTTGGGTTTCAGAGGCGGGGAATGACCCGGCACAACAGTCAATTATCCATCGAACCCA
>JALOSN010000048.1 GCA_025458415.1 Hydrogenophaga sp. | reverse complement strand
GTCGGTGCCCAGGAACACGTCCTTGAACTGGACCATGCCCGAGTTGGTGAACATCAGCGTGGGGTCGTTGCCCGGCACCAGCGGGCTGGACGCCACCACGGTGTGGCCCTTGGCAGCGAAGAAGTCCAGGAAGGTCTTGCGGATGTCAGCGACGGAGGTGGCAACTTGGCTCATGGTGTGCGGGCTGGCGGCACCGGGTCTTCTTCAGAAAGGACCCAGACGCGCTACAGGGTGATCGGAAGCCCTGGATTATCCCGGAAACGGCACCGCCGCCAGCCCACCGAGCATGGGAACCCCCTTGCAAGAACCCCCCGGCACGTGCGACGTGGGCGCGCAGGCAGTCGCGGTGGATCAACGCCCGCGGTGACTGCGCGACTGCTCGCGCGCCAGCTCGATGAACTCGGTCACCACCGGCCGGCTGCGCGAGCCGCGACGCCAGACCAGCCCCACGTCGATGGTGGGAGTGGCGTCCCGGAGGCTGCGCGCCTCCACGTGATCGGCGTCCAGGGTCCAGGGGCGGTAGAGGAAGTCCGGCAGCAGGGCGATGCCGGCACCAATGCCGACCAGGGAACGCACGGCCTCCAGCGAGCTGCTGCGCATGAGGACGGGCGGATGCAGACCATGGCGGCTCCACAGCGCATTGAGCACACTGTCCACACGATCGGCTTCGAGCAGCACCTGGGGAAAGGCGGCACACTCCTTCAGGGTGAGTTCGGTCTTGCCGGCCAGCTCGTGGCCCGAGGCCATCCAGACCCGGTTGGGTGAACGCGTCAAGGCCTCCACCTCCAGAGCCTGCGGATCACCCAGGGCATTGGACACCATGATGGCCAGATCCACCTCGCCGTTGATCAGCAGGTGTTCGAGGAACTGCGGCGCATCCTCCACCACCGAGATCGTGACCGAGGGGTGGGAACGCTGGAAGCGCGCAAACAGGTCGGCCAGGTAGTAGCCGGCCACCAGACTGGTCACACCGATGGTCAGGCTGCCCGAGAGGGCCTCTGGTTTGCCACGGCCGAGCTGCCCCGCTTCCGCCACAGCGGCAATGACCTTGCGTGCGCTGGCCTGGAAGCGATGCCCATCCTGGGTCAGCACCATCCCCCGGGTGGTGCGCTCGAAGAGCTTCACCCCCAGGGCATCCTCCAGTTCCTGGACGCTCTTCGTCACGGCGGACTGCGCGATGTTGATCATGCGAGCAGCCGAGGCCACCGAAGCCGTTTCGGACACCGCCAGGAAGTAACGAAACTGCTTGAGGGTGATGTGACGCTGCATTCTGGTGCGCAAAAATTTCAGGGTTAACCCTTGATATCTATTCTTTAGATAGGGAAGGCTCCGAATATTGAACTGTGCGTACCCGATGGTCAAGACTACATTCGCCTTGCCTTCGGCCCGAGCGGGCCAGATGCACCAGCGCAGGCCCGGCCCGGCTGGAATCCGATCAACCTGAATGTGTGGAGATGACATGAAGCTACTGAAGTACGCGGCAGTCGCCGCCGGCCTGCTGGCCATGGCCGGCACCAGCCAGGCGCAGAAGATGGTGCAGAAAGTCGGCAAGGGCGAGGGCCAGGTCGACATCGTGGCTTGGGCCGGGTACATCGAACGCGGCGCCACCTCCAAGGATTTCGACTGGGTCACCGGCTTCGAGAAGGCCACGGGTTGCAAGGTCAACGTCAAGACCGCCGGCACCTCCGACGAGATGGTGGCGCTGATGAACGAGGGCGGCTTTGACCTCGTGACCGCCTCCGGCGACGCCAGCACCCGCCTGATCCGCGGCAAGAAGGTGCAGCCCATCAACGTCAGCCTGATCCCCAGCTACAAGAACATCGACCCGCGCCTGCAAAAGGCCCCGTGGCACTACGAGGGCAACACCCACTACGGCGTGCCCTACCAGTGGGGCTGGAACGTGCTGATGTACAACACCAAGGTCTTCGGCGACAAGAAGCCCACCAGCTGGAGCGTGGTGTTCGAAGAGCAGACCCTGCCGGACGGCAAGAGCAACAAGGGCCGCGTGCAGGCCTTCGACGGCCCGATCTACATCGCGGATGCCGCGCTCTACCTGATGAAGAAGAACCCGGCACTGGGCATCAAGGACCCCTACGAACTCAACGAGGCCCAGTACAAGGCCGCGCTGGAAGTGCTGCGTGCGCAGCGCAAGATCGTGGGCAAGTACTGGCACGACGCCTTTGTGCAGATCGACGACTTCACCAACGAAGGCGTCGTCGCCTCCGGCAGCTGGCAGTTCCAGGCCAACATCCTGGGGTCCAAGAAGGCCCCGATCGCCACCGTGGTGCCGGTCGAAGGCGCCACCGGCTGGGCGGACTCGACCATGATGCACGCCGACGCCAAGCACCCCAACTGCGCCTACATGTGGCTGGAGCACTCGCTCAACCCCAAGCTGCAGGGTGACCTCTCGGCCTGGTTTGGTTCGGTGCCGGCCGTGCCCGCCGCCTGCAAGGGCAACAAGCTGCTGGGCGACGAGGGCTGTGCACGTCAGGGCTACAACGACTTCGAGCGCATCTCCTTCTGGAAGACGCCGACCACCCAGTGCAAGACGCAGAACAACCAGTGCATCCCGTACCACAAGTGGGTGTCCGACTACATCGCCATCCTGGGCGGTCGCTGATCTGTTCCTGAGTGCCTGAGCGGGCCGGCGACTGAGCGCCGGCCCTCCCCCCTTGTTTCCCCAAGCAAAGGTTTCTCACCGATGAGTTCGGCTGTCAGTTTGCGCGACGTGTCGTGCGTGTTCCGTTCGGCCGGCAAGACCGTGCATGCGGTGGCCGGCGTGGATCTGGAGGTCCGCCCGGGTGAGTTCTTCACCTTGCTGGGCCCTTCGGGCTCGGGCAAGACCACCTGCCTGCGCATGATCGGCGGTTTCACCCTGCCCACCAATGGCCACATCGCCATCCATGGCCAGGACGTGAGCCAGCTCCCACCTTACGCACGCCCGGTGAACACCGTTTTCCAGGACTACGCGCTCTTCCCGCACATGAGCATCCTGGACAACGTGGCCTACAGCCTCATGGTGCGCGGTGTGAACCGCGCCTCCCGTGAAAAGAAAGCCCAGCAGCTGTTGGAAACCGTACAGCTGCCCGATGTCGGCCAGCGAAAACCACCCCAGCTCTCCGGGGGCCAGCGCCAGCGGGTAGCCCTGGCCCGAGCCCTGATCAGCGAGCCCCAGGTCTTGCTGCTCGACGAACCCCTTGGCGCGCTCGACCTCAAGCTGCGCGAGCAGATGCAGAGCGAACTCAAGGGCCTGCAGCGCAAGCTGGGCATCACCTTCATCTTTGTGACGCACGACCAGCACGAAGCCCTGTCCATGAGCGACCGCATCGGTGTGTTCAACAAGGGCCGCCTGGAACAGGTTGCGACGCCGGATGAGCTCTACAACCGCCCGGCGACGCGCTTCGTGGCCGAGTTCGTGGGCGCAGCCAATGTGCTGCAGGGCGGCGATGCGCGCCAGTACGCTGCCGCCGAAGCGCTGATGATCCGACCCGAACTGATCCATCTGCAGCCAGCCTCCGAGGCCACAAGCGCCACGCCGCGAACGCGTGGCACCGTGCGCGAGGTGCAATTCTTCGGCGCGTTCTGGCGTGTGCGCGTGCAGCCCGAGCGGGGTGGCTCCAGCCTGCTGGCCGACGTGCCGGTGCACGGCAGGGCAAACACCCCGGAAGTCGGTGCCGACGTGCAGGTCCACTGGAGCGACGCCGCCATGCACATCATTGAAGCCGCATGAGCAACGCCACCTTCCCCCGGCGCGACAGCCTGGCTGACCGGCTGTCCACCCTGATCTACACACGGCGAGGCCTGCTGCTGGCCCTGCTGCTGGTACCTCCCCTGCTGTGGTTCGGCGTCATCTACCTGGGCTCGCTGTTCAGCCTGCTGGCCAACAGCTTCTTCCGCCTCGACGACTTCACCGGTCAGGTGGTGCGCGAAGTCGGCTTCTCCAACTTTGTCGAGATCTTCTCGCCCACCAACGTGGACGTGGCCATTCGCAGCACGGTGATGGCGGTGGCCGTCACCGTGGCTTGTACGGCCATCGGCTTTCCCATCGCCTACTACATGGCGCGCTATGCGCGCGGCCCGCAGAAGGCGCTGTTGTATGTCGCGGTGATGCTGCCGCTCTGGTCCAGCTATCTGGTGCGCCTCTACGCCTGGAAGCTGCTGCTGGCCAAGGAAGGCGCCATTTCCTGGCTGCTGCATGCCCTGAACCTGGAGGGCTTGCTCGAAGCCCTGCTGTCGCTGCCGGTGGTGGGCGGCAGCTCGCTGAGCTTCTCGTCTCTGGGCACCTTCATCGTGTTCGTCTACATGTGGCTGCCCTTCATGATCCTGCCCATCATGGCGGCCATCGAGCGCATCCCGGGCTCCTACCTGGAGGCCTCTGCCGATCTTGGCGCAAGTCCTGCCCAGACCTTCCGGCAGGTCATCGTCCCGCTGGCCATGCCGGGCATCGCCGCGGGATCGATCTTCACCTTCTCGCTCACGCTGGGCGACTACATCATCCCGCAGGTCATCGGCAATTCCACGCTCTACATCGGGCAGGTGGTCTACCGCCAGCAGGGCGTGGCGGGCAACCTGCCCTTTGCCGCGGCCTTCTCGCTGGTGCCCATCGTGATCATCGGCCTGTACCTCTGGCTGGCCAAGCGCAAGGGGGCTTTCGATGCGCTCTGACAAATTCTCCAAGCCGCAGCGCGGCGCCTCGCTGGGGCTCAAGGTGGCCACCTGGGTTGGCGTGCTCTTCCTGCACATTCCGCTGGCGCTGATCATCCTTTACGCCTTCAGCAGCGAAGACAAAAGCTACGTCTTCCCGCCCCCGGGCCTGACCACGCAGTGGTTTGGTGTGGCCATGGAGCGTCAGGATGTCTGGGACGCGATGAAGCTCTCCTTCGAGGTCGCGCTCTGGGCCACCGGCATCGCCATGGTGCTGGGCACGCTGGCGGCCGGCGCGCTGGCGCGCACGCAGTTCTTCGGGCGCGATGCGGTGAACCTGCTGCTCATCCTGCCCATTGCCCTGCCCGGCGTCATCACCGGCATCGCGCTGCGCTCGTCCTACCACGCCCTGGAGATCCCCTTCAGCTTCTGGACGATCGTGATCGGCCATGCAACGTTCTGCGTGGTCGTGGTCTACAACAACGCGGTGGCGCGGCTGCGACGCATCAGCCCGGCGCTGATCGAGGCTTCCATGGACCTGGGGGCCAACGCCTTCCAGACCTTCCGCTACGTGCTGCTGCCCCAACTGGGCTCGGCGCTGCTGGCCGGCGGCCTGCTGGCCTTCGCCCTGAGTTTCGACGAGGTCATCGTCACCACCTTCACCGCCGGGCAGCAGACCACCCTTCCGATCTGGATGCTGCAGGAGCTGATCCGGCCGCGCCAGCGCCCCGTGACCAACGTCGTCGCGGTGTTCATGATCGCGCTCACGTTCATCCCCATCGTGCTCGCCTACTGGCTGACACGCGCCGACGAGGACAGCCAGAACCGCTGACTGCCTGCCCCACACCCAACCAATCATTCAAGGAGACCAGACCATGGGACACCCATCCGAAACCATCCTGCGGTTCCCCACCGAACTGCTGATCGACCAGCAGATCGTGAACGGAGAAGGGTCCGAGGAACCCATTCTCAACCCGGCCACGGGCGAGGTGCTGTGCAACGTGCGGGAAGCATCGCCCGAACAGGTGGCGCGTGCGGTCTCGGCTGCCAGCCGCGCCTGGGAATCCTGGTCGCAGACCACGCCGGGTGAGCGCAGCAACCTGCTGCTCAAGCTGGCCGATCTGGTGGAAGCCAACGCCACGGAGTTCGCGCGCCTGGAGTCGCTCAACTGTGGCAAGCCCTACGCCCGCGCTTTGGGCGACGAGATCCCCGCCATTGCCGACTGCTTCCGCTACTTCGCTGGCGCCGCCCGCTGCATGACGGGCTCGATCGCCGGCGAATACCTGGCTGGCCACACCAGCATGATCCGGCGCGACCCCATCGGCGTGGTGGCCTCCATCGCACCCTGGAACTACCCGCTCATGATGGCCGCCTGGAAAACCGCTCCCGCGCTGGCCGCCGGCAACACGGTGGTGCTCAAGCCCAGCGAACAGACGCCGCTGACCGCGCTGCTGTTCGGCCGCCTGGCCGCCGAGATCCTGCCCAAAGGCGTGCTCAACGTGATCTGCGGCCGTGGTGCCAGCGTGGGCCAGCCCCTGGTGGAGCACCCGCAGGTGCGCATGGTCTCGGTTACCGGGGATGTGTCGACCGGGCGAAAGATCCTGCAGGCGGCTTCCGGCACGCTCAAGCGCACGCATCTGGAGCTGGGCGGCAAGGCCCCGGTCATTGTCTTCGACGACGCCAACCTGGAAGAAGTGGTGGCTGGCGTGCGGACCTTCGGCTACTACAACGCCGGCCAGGATTGCACCGCCGCCTGTCGCATCTACGCCGGCCCGAAGATCTACGACAAGCTGGTCGCCGAACTGAGCAGCGCCGTATCCACGCTCAAGATGGGCACGCAGGATGAGGACGGCGTGGAACTGGGTCCGCTGATCTCGGACCGCCAGCGCAACCGCGTGGCCAGTTTTGTCGAGCGCGCACAGATGACCGGCCACATGGAAATCACCACGGGTGGCAAGCTGCGCCAGGGCAATGGCTTCTTCTACGAGCCCACCGTCATTGCCGGCGCGAAGCAGGACGACGAGATCGTGCGTCGCGAGGTCTTCGGCCCCGTGGTTTCGGTCACACGCTTTTCAGACGCCGAACAGGTGGTGGGCTGGGCCAACGACTCCGACTACGGACTGGCGTCGAGCGTCTGGACCCAGGACGTCAGCAAGGCCATGCGCGTGGCCAGGCAACTGCAGTACGGTTGCACAGAATGTGTTACTCTTGTAAATGAAAGTAATGATCCTTAGAATAATGAACTCACTAAACTGAATTGTTTGGCGGCCAAAATTTTACTTGGCAGTGAATGGCTCAAACAAAGTGCCTGGAGCGGCAGGCCTAGTTTTCATCGGGCAGGAGACCGGCGGGCGGAAACAAAACTGAACAATTGAAATAACTCGACAACGGTACAAGGATCAAGTGACATGTAAATGGAGTGCTAGCTGGAAACTAGTGCTCTGTCGAACTGTGCACGTTTCGATCCCCCTACGACAACCCTACCCGAAAACGAGGGTACTCACCTCCGAACGCAAATCTTGCATTGTGA
>JALOSN010000047.1 GCA_025458415.1 Hydrogenophaga sp. | reverse complement strand
CCATCGGGGTTGTTCGACCCGACTTCGTGCAGGGCAATGATGTGGGCCACCACCAGACCCAGCAGCACCAGCGGAACCGCGATCACGTGGAAGCTGAAGAAGCGGTTGAGCGTGGCATCACCCACGACGAAGTCACCGCGGATCAGGAGGGCCAGGTCAGGACCGATGAACGGGATGGCAGAGAACAGGTTCACGATCACCTGGGCGCCCCAGTAGGACATCTGACCCCAGGGCAGCAGGTAGCCCATGAAGGCCTCCGCCATGAGCACGAGGAAGATGGCCACACCGAAGATCCACACCAGTTCACGCGGCTTGCGGTAAGAACCGTAGATCAGTCCACGGAACATGTGCAGATAGACAACCACAAAGAACGCCGAGGCGCCGGTCGAGTGCATGTACCGGATCAGCCAGCCCCAGGGTACGTCGCGCATGATGTACTCGACCGAGGCAAATGCGACGGGGACACCGGCCGCGTTCAGCGAGGCGTCCGGCTTGTAGTGCATGACCAGAAAGATGCCGGTCACAATCTGGATCACCAGCACCAGCAGGGCCAGTGAGCCGAAGATGTACCACCAGTTGAAGTTCTTGGGCGCGTAGTACTCGGCCATGTGCTCATTGAAGAGCTTGGACAGCGGGAACCGGTTGTCAATCCAGTTCAGCGTCTTCTGGCCCAGCGGAGCATCGGGGGAGATTTCTTTGAATTCAGCCATGGAGTGCCTCGGATGTCAGTTGTCTTCCGCCAGTCGGCGCCGTTCAGGCCGACCGCTCCTCGCCCACCAGCAGGACCGTGTCGGACACGTAGTGGTGCGGAGGAATTTCAAGGTTGTCCGGTGCGGGCTTGTTGCGGAAGACGCGACCGGCCAGGTCAAAGGTGGAGCCGTGGCAGGCACAGAAGAAGCCGCCTTGCCAGTCGTCGGGCAGCGAAGGCTGGGGGCCCGGGGTGAATTTGTCGCCAGGCGAGCAACCCAGATGGGTGCAGATACCCACGGCCACCAGGATCTCCGGCTTGATGGAGCGGTGGCGGTTGCGGGCATATTCAGGCGTCGGAAAGGCCGTGCGCTTGGACTCGGGGTCTGCCAGCTGGGGGTCAAGCTGCTCCAGGGCTGCCAGCTGGGCCTCGGTACGGCGCATGATCCAGACCGGCTTGCCGCGCCACTCGACCGTCACCTTTTCGCCAGGTGCCAGTGCCGAGATGTCGACTTCGACCGCAGCTCCGGCTGCCTTGGCACGCTCAGACGGCTGGAAGCTGGCCACGAAGGGCACGGCGACAGCGGCTGCACCCACGCCGCCCATGGCGCAGGAGGTGATCAGCCAGGTACGGCGGCTGCTATCCACAGTCGCATCGACGGTTGCTTCACTCATGGGGATCTTTCCAACTGAATTGAGGTGGACACTAGGGACAACCCGGCATTGTACTGGACCGAAAATTACCGACTGTGGCTTGCCGGGGTAGGGGACTGGACTATTGTCACGGCCGGACAGGCGAAGCCGCTTGACTTGAATCAGACAGCCTGAGTACTTTTGTCGGCCATGGGACAATGTTCAAGGTAGGCTCAGGTCTACCAAGGTGTCTATCAACGTGCAACGGGTGCAATACCCGACTGGAGGAGTCCCATGGGCATGATGCAGGAATTCAAGGAATTTGCCGTCAAGGGCAATGTCATCGACCTGGCGGTTGGCGTGATCATCGGAGGCGCATTCGGCAAGATCGTCGGCTCGATGGTCGACGACGTCATCATGCCGGTGGTCGGATCGGTCTTCGGCAATCTCGATTTTTCCAACCTCTACCTGGCGCTGGGCGCCGTGCCGGAAGGCACGACCCCGACACTGGCGGCGCTCAAGGAGGCCGGTGTCCCGGTGCTGGCCTATGGCAGCTTCATCAGCGTGGCCATCAACTTCCTGATCCTCGCGTTCATCATCTTCCTGATGGTCAAGCAGATCAACCGCCTGAAGAAGGAAGCCCCGCCGCCCGCACCAGCGGCCACCCCCGAAGACATCGTGCTGCTGCGCGAGATCAGGGACAGCCTCAAGAAGTGAAGCCCGAGGGCGGGCGACCCCCTCAGCCAGGGTCGCTCACCGCGGCGAACGCCGCCTTGATGGCTTCCATCAGGCTGTCGGGACGGGCCATCGCCTTCCCGGCCAGGTCGAAAGCCGTGCCATGGTCCGGGCTGGTGCGCACCAGCGGCAACCCCAGGGTGGTGTTGACACCGTGCTCCAGGCCGAGCAGTTTCACCGGGATCAACCCCTGGTCGTGGTACATCGCAATGACCACGTCGAAAGCGCCTGAGCGCGCCTGCATGAACACGGTATCGGGCGGATAGGGGCCGTGGGCATCCAGGCCAGCCGCCCGGGCCGCTTGCACTGCGGGTGCGATCTCCTCGATTTCTTCCCGGCCGAAAAGACCCCCTTCGCCGGCGTGTGGATTCAGGCCGGCAACCGCCATGCGGGGACTGCGCCCGCCAAAACGCCGGAAATGGCGGTCGGTGATTTCCAGGGTCTGCAAGACACGGTCTCGCGTGACGGCGGCGATGGCGTCACGCAGGGAGATGTGAATGCTCACCAGGACGGTTTTCAGGCGCGGCTCGCTGAGCATCATCCGCACGGGCAGCTCGGCCACCGTGCAACCCATGTGGTCTGCGGCCAGGGACTGGAGCATTTCGGTATGCCCTGGCCACGGCACACCGGCCAGCGAGAGCGCCTCCTTGTGCACCGGTGCTGTCACCAGCGCGCATGCCTGTCCGCGCAGCACGGCGTTGGTGGCCTCACGGATGCATTGGGCGGCTGCCCGGCCAGCCACCGGGCTGGTCTGTCCGAACGGCACCGTGTCATGGGGCTCACAAGCCTGCCAGACCGCCAGCCCCCCTCCCGCCGGCTGTGCCAGCCCGTCCGGGCCATCCACGACCCGGATGTCGGGCACCTGCGGGCAACCTCCCCGGCTCATCACCTGCGCCGCCCGCTCAAGGGTGGCAACGTCGCCCGCCACCACGAGACGCGACAACAGCTCAGGCTGCCTTGCAGCAGCAGCCACCACGATCTCAGGACCAATCCCGGCGGGATCACCCATCGAAACGACCAGCGGGAGAAAGGTCCGGTGCATCGTCATGCCGGATTGTCGATATCGATGAACCGGTGCTCAAGGCCCAGCATGCCAGCCACATGCCCACCCAGGGCTGCAACGCCATAGCGCTCGGACGCGTGGTGGCCGCAGGCGATGTAGGCAACCCCACTCTCGCGCGCATAGTGCGCCTGGGGTTCGGAAATCTCGCCCGTGATGAACACATCGGCTCCGGCGGCAATGGCGGCTTCGAAATAACCCTGAGCACCACCGGTACACAGTGCAACGCGGCAAACCCGGCGATCAGGATCACCGATCACGATGGCAGGCCGCGACAGACCGGTTTGCACATCCTGGACCAGCTGCGCCAGGGTGCCCGGCTCACGATCCCCCAGGAAACCCAGCCCCTGGTCACCGAACCGGGCAGATGGCGCATCGGGCATCCGGATCGACAGCCTGAGCGCCAGTTGGGCGTTGTTGCCCAGGGTCGGGTGCGCATCAAGAGGGAGGTGGTAAGCCAGCAGATTGACGTCATGGGTCAGCAAACGCCCCAGGCGCTGGCGCATCCAGCCGGTCACCCTGCCCTCCTGACCACGCCAGAACAGGCCATGGTGGACCAGAATGGCATCGGCCCCGGCCTCGATGGCTGCGTCGATCAGGGCCAGGCTGGCCGTGACGCCACTGACCAGGGTGCGGATGGACGATCGCCCCTCGACCTGAAGGCCATTGGGACCATAGTCATGAAAGAGCTGCGGCTGCAGCAGGCCATCCAGCTCGGAGAGCAGGCGCGACCGATCGACAGGCTGTGAGGGAGATGGCGGCATGCACGCGGGTCAACAGGTTCTACGTGGGTCGAGCGCTGGCGCAGCGACCCTTCCATCCACATTCTGACACCGAGCGCGCGCGGATTCAGCGGTTGCTGTTCTTTTCGGACTCTTCGATCTTGGACATGAAGAACCGGTAGAACCAGAACGCCATGACCAGCATGAAGAGAATGACCCCGATGCTGAACAGCCCATAGTCTGTCGAGAACAGGTCCACTATCGCTTTCATTTTCGGCTCCGTTCGCATGGTTGAAGGCTTTCCGATTGCACCCGCTTGGGGACCGGCTCGCCTTGATCTGGGTCAACGCGGTCGATTCGGCTTGAAGAAACCCGCTCCTGCACCCATATGCGGGACAATACTGGGCTCATGCCCCCTGGCCGAGGCCCCGATACCCGTCATGCCCATGAAACGACTCTGGCTGCTGTTTGCCCAATCGGTCACCGTCCTGGTGGCCGTCTTCTTCGTGGTGGCCACCCTGAAACCGCAGTGGCTCGATCGGCGCCCTGGCATCACGTCGGTCGTACCGGTGTTCGAAGCGGTGACCACCGCGACCCCTGACCTGCCCCAGGGCACCTTCAGCTTCAGGGCTGCGGCCCAGACCGCTTCGGCAGCGGTGGTCAGCATCAACACCAGCAAGGCGGTGGCCAACCATCCACAAAGCGCGGATCCCTGGTTCCGGTTCTTTTTCGGTGAGCAAGGCCGTGCACAACCTCAGACGGGACTCGGGTCGGGCGTGATCGTCAGCCCCTCCGGTTACATACTCACCAACAACCACGTCATCGAGGAAGCCGACGAGATCGAGGTGGTACTCAATGACGGGCGCAAATCGGTGGCCCAGGTGATCGGGACCGATCCCGAAACCGACCTGGCCATCCTGAAGGTGAATCTGTCCGACCTGCCCGTGATCACACTTGGCAATTCGGACGGGCTGGCCATCGGGGATCCGGTGCTGGCCATTGGCAACCCGTTCGGCGTGGGCCAGACCGTGACCAGCGGCATTGTCAGCGCCCTGGGGCGTACCCAGCTGGGCATCAACACCTTCGAGAATTTCATCCAGACCGACGCCGCCATCAACCCCGGGAACTCCGGTGGTGCACTGGTCGACGTCCACGGCCACCTGATGGGCATCAACACCGCCATCTATTCACGATCGGGCGGATCGATGGGCATCGGATTCGCCATCCCGACATCCACCGCCCGCAGCGTGCTGGAGGCCATTGTCCGGGACGGACAGGTGACACGGGGCTGGATCGGTGTTGAACCGCAGGACCTGACGGCGGAGATGGCCGAGAGCTTTGGCATCCCCGGAACCCAAGGTGTGATCATCACCGGCGTACTCCAGAACGGTCCCGCTGCACAGGCCGGCATCCGCCCGGGTGACGTGATCACGCAGGTGGGAGAACGCGAGGTGGGCAGCGTGCCCGAATTGCTGTCAGCTGTGGCGGCGCTCACCCCGGGCACCCCGTCCAAGCTGCACGTCCTGCGCCGGGATGGCCGCACAACGGTCGATGTGACCCCGGCACGGCGAAATCTTCCGGCCGGCAACGGCCAGAGGCGCTGACCGGTCAGAAGCTGGGGCGTGTTCACAACGCCGTCAAGTCCCGCCCATCCCGCTGTCGACGCCCCTCAGGACAACCCTGTCTGATCACGAAGCTTCGTTGCCGGCCGCATCGGCTTCGGCTTTGACCGGCTTGGCAAACCATCTCGAACCCCATATGCCCAGCTCGTACAGAAGACACATGGGGATGGCCAGTGCCAGCTGCGAAATCACATCCGGTGGCGTGACGATGGCGGCGATGATGAAGGCCACCACGATGAAGTAACCCCTGAAGTCCTTGAGCTTCTGCACCGTCACCATGTTCAGCCGCACCAGAAGAACCACCACGATGGGCACCTGGAAGGCCAGCCCGAAGGCCAGGTACAGGGAGAGAATGGCCTCGACATAGGACGCGATGTCCGGCGTGGCGGCCACACTGGCGGGCGTGAATCCCTGGATGAAGCCGAACATCTTGTCCAGCACGAAAAACTGGACAAAGCCGATGCCGACATAGGCCAGCAGGCTGCCCACCACGATCAAGGGCACGGCAAAGCGCTTCTCATGGCTGTACAGCCCCGGGGCCACGAAGGCCCAGACCTGGTACATCCACCAGGGAAGAGACAGCAACAGAGCCCCCATGGCCAGTACCTTGAGGGGCACAAAGAAGGGCGAAAACACACCGACGGCAATCAGCTTGGCGTCTTCCGGCATGTGGGCCCGGATCGGCTGGGCGATGAAGTCGATCAGGCCACTGGGCCCTGGCCAGATGGCCAGCAGGGCCATGCACACACCCAGCCCGGCGATGCCATACAGCAGACGATCGCGCAGCTCCATGAGGTGCTGCACAAAAGGTTGTTCGGTGCCGGCGAGCTCGTCGGTCTTCGGATCAGGGGCGGACATCAACGCGGGGCTTTGAAAGGACGGGGCCTGAAGCGCGCCACACGGGCAGCACCGGACTGTGTTCGGGTGCGGATTCCCGCGCGGGCCTTGAACCACTGGGGCATGGCTTTCTGCTTGATGCGCCAGTTCTTGCGGGGATGCTTGTAGACCGGATACGCGGGCGAACCGATGGCACCCAACGCATCATGTTGGCTGTCGTAGCCACTGTTGCCCGAAGACTCCAGTCCAGCCGTCACTTCGGACCACGATTTTTCGAAGTCGGCCGTGGTGGTGCTGACCGAGGATTCCACATCCCGGGCGGCACTTTCGACCGAGTCCTTCATCTTCTTCAGCTCTTCCAGCTCGATGGAGCGGCTGACCTCGGCCTTGACGTCGGCCACGTAGCGCTGTGCCTTGCCCAGCAGGGCACCCACGGTGCGCGCCACCCTCGGCAGCTTCTCAGGCCCGATCACCACCAGGGCCACCACCCCGATGAGGGCGAGCTTCGATATGCCCAGATCAATCATGTTTCAGCCATGGTGCAGACCGGACCTGACGTTCATGATCGAACGCCCTGCGCGGGATCATGAATCCGGCGGCCAGCGCACAGGCCGGCGCCAGGACGATCATCAGCTCTTCTGCTTGGCTTCGACGTCGATGGCGCCCTGCTCGGCCTTGATGTCCTGGGTCACCTTGGCCGTCGCCGGTGCATCGGGGCTGGCATCGCCACTTTGGGCGTCTTTCATGCCGTCCTTGAAGCCCTTGACCGCACCACCCAGGTCAGAACCCAGGTTTTTCAGCTTCTTGGTGCCGAACACCATGACCACGATCAGCAGCACCACCAGCCAGTGCCAGATGGAAAAAGTACCCATACGAAATCTCCGGAATGGTGAAAGGAC
>JALOSN010000469.1 GCA_025458415.1 Hydrogenophaga sp. | reverse complement strand
CGCGACCTGCACGCCTTCCACTTCGTGCCGCACGTCGGATACCACGGCTTGCAGGTTGACGTTGAGCTGGTTCAGGGCACGGGCCAGTTCGCCGAATTCTCCGCGGTATTGCGTGGTCAGTCGTGCGCCCAGATCGCCAGCGGCCATGCGGTTGGCGAAGTTGATGGCCTCCGCCAGAGGGGCCACCATCATGTGGCGCATCCAGCTGGAAACGGCCAGTGCCAGTGCGACGGTGACGCCGAAACCAGCCCACTGCCAGCCTGTCGAGGACGCTTCCACGATGGCACGTTCCATGAAAAGGACACCAAACGCCAAGGCCAGCGTGATGGCACCCATCTTTCGACCGAGCGTGGGTTCGGTCCATCGCTGCAGCAGACCGCGCCAGCCCGTGCGGACCAGGCGACCCCGGCTGAGCGCCAGCGTCACCTGGCCCGAGTCGGCCTCGGCACGCATGCGGGCGTAAAGGTCCTCCGCCTGCTCGACCTGTTCTCGGGTGGGCTTGGTGCGCACCGACATGTAGCCCACCGGCTGCCCGTTCTCAAGCACGGGTGTGGCATTGGCCATGACCCAGTAGTGCTCGCCGGTCTTGCGCCGGTTCTTGACCATGGCGGACCAGGGTGATCCCGACTTCAGCGTGGCCCACATGTCCCGGAATGCTTCGGGTGGCATGTCCGGATGCCGGATCATGTTGTGGGGCTGCCCGATCAGTTCCTCGCGTGAATATCCGCTGACGGCAACGAACGCCGGGTTGCAGTAGGTGATGTGGCTCTTGAGGTCCGTGGTGGAGACCAGGGTCACACCGTCCGGAAACTGGAACTCGGTGTTGGTGACGGGCAGATTCTGTCGCATGGGTTCTCCAGTGGCTGTTCAGCCATGACCCCAGCATCGGATGGCGACGCCGGGGCTTGATGCCGTCTGTCCCTGCGGGGCGACCGGCTGGAGCCAGCATGGTCCATATTGCGACAATTCGAACACCGGATAAGCACCACGCCTGGGGTGCTCTACCGGGATGCCGCACGTCAGGGCATTTTTTCCAGGCGCAGCACGGTGTAGGTGCCCTGAATCTGATCGGCGGTGAAACGGATGCGATCACCGACTTTGAGGTCATTGAGATGGGTCTTGTCCTGGACGGTGAACACCATGGTCATCGGTGGCATCTCCAGGTTCTTGATTTCGCCATGGCGCAGGCTGAGCTTGCCGGCGGCCAGGTCGACACGGCGGATTTCGGCTTCCGCCCAGGGCAGCTCGGCTGCCGCCGACGAGGCGGTTGCCGAGGCCGGGGTGCTGCCGTGATCGTGGCCCTGGTGTTGTGCCAAGGCAAGGGAAGCAAAGGACAGACCGAGCGCGATGGTGGCGGCGCCGGTCAGGGTGAACAGACCAATCATGGTGATACCTCGGGAAAAGCTCAGGATCTGAAGTAGGACTGGTAGGGGCGGCTGCTGCCGTCGCGCAGCACCAGCAGCACGTCGTACGGGTCTCGGCGCTCGCCATACTCGGGGCCATCCATGCCGGGGCTGCCCACGGGCATGCCCGGTACGGCCAGGCCGAGGGCCTCGGGCTTTTCGGACAGGATGCGCCGGATCTCTCGGGCGTTGACGTGGCCTTCGACGACATAGCCGCCGATGAGCGCGGTGTGGCATGAGCCGTACTTCACCGGCAGCCCCAGGCGCTGACGCATGGCGGTGTTGCCCATCGCGTCGCAGGTACTCGACCCAGTCGTTGCAACAGCCGCAATTCGGGTCCTTCCAGACCTGCATGACGGGCAGCGTGTTCGGTGACGGTGCCTGGGCCAGGACCGGCAGCGTCGAGACAGCCGCCAGGGCGGCTGCAGAGGTCAGCAGGGTGCGTCTTTGCATGACGGTCTCCATTCGGATTTCAGGTGTTGCGGGGGGTGACGCGGATGGTGCCGCGCATGCCGGCCTCGAAGTGGCCGGGGATGAGGCAGGCGAACTCGAAATCACCCGGACGGTTGAACGTCCAGACGATATCGCCACGTAGGCCCGGTTCCACATGGGCCATGTAGGGCTCGTCGTGCTCCATGTTGGGGTGCTTCTTCATCATCTCGGCGTGGGCCTCCAGTTCCTGTCTGGTGCCGATCACGATCTCGTGCATGACCTTGCCGCGATTGACCGCCCGCAGCCGCAGGGTCTCGCCCTGGCGCACGTCCAGGTGTGAGGGCGAGAAGCGCATGTCATCGGTCATGAGGATTTCGATGGTGCGGTCGGCCTCTCGGGGCTCGGCCGCAATGCCCCAGGGCTTCTGCTCCTTGATGACCGGCCCCCGGTTGCCGTGGGGCACGGGTCCGTGGGCCTGTGCCAGCGGTGCGATCGGGGCCAGCAGGGTCAGCGCAAGCAGGCTGCGGCGATCAGGGTGTGCATTCATGGTGGATCTTCCTTGGGTCTGGTCGCTTCAGTGCTTGTGGCCCTGGGGCTTGCGGGCGCTGGCCGTCGCGCCAGCGGATGACGGCGCCTGGCCGGAGGTCGGTGCGCGGCTGGGCTCAGGGGCCAAGGACACTTCGCGGGAGCGGGTGCCGGGCGGTTGCCGGTACCAGCCCGGGTCGCTGTAGTCCCCCGGTTTCTGATCGGCTCGCACCTTGAGCACGGTGAACATCCCGCCCATGCCGATCGGTCCATACGGGCCGGTGCCCGTCATCATCGGCAAGGTGTTGGGCGGCAGTTCCATCTCCATTTCCTTCATGTCGTACATGCCGCG
>JALOSN010000046.1 GCA_025458415.1 Hydrogenophaga sp. | reverse complement strand
ATCGGCGTGGATGTCGGTGGCAAGGATGCCTGGCTCGGCGCTGGCTTCAAGCACGACGGCACCCGCACCGTCGCCGAACAGCACACAGGTGGTGCGGTCGTTGAAATCAAGCAAGCGGCTGAACACCTCGGCACCGATCACCAGGGCGCGGTGCACACCGCCGGCCCGGATCATGGCGTCGGCGACGGTGAGGGCATAGATGAAACCGCTGCAGACCGCCTGGACATCGAAGGCGGGGCATCCGGCCACGCCCAGTTTCTGCTGGACGATGGTGGCCGTCGAGGGGAACACCATGTCTGGAGTGGACGTGGCCACCACGATGAGGTCCACGTCCGAGGCCGTGATACCGGCGGCAACAAGGGCATGGCGGGCGGCATCGACCGCCAGGTCACTGGCGTTCACTCCGTCATCCACGAAATGGCGCGCCCGGATGCCGGTGCGCTCAACGATCCAGTCGTCGCTGGTCTCGACACCGCGTTCGGCCAGAAGGGTGGCCACGCCTGGGAGGCAGGCAGCTGCCGGTGCCGGTGATGCGGGCATAGCGGGTCATGCGAAGCGGAGAGGTCAGATGGTCGGAATCTGCCGAAGCTCGCTGCTGACCTCGTCGGGCAACAGCAGCGGCCGGGCGTGTGCGATACGCCCGCGCAGTTTTTCCAGCAGGTCGTTTCGGGCCGAATCATAAGCCCGGGCGAGGGCCTGTTCAAAAGCGAATGCGTCGGCCGACCCGTGGCTCTTGAACACCAGGCCGCGCAATCCGAGCAGCGCAGCCCCGTTGTAGCGCCGATGATCCACCCGCCGCTTGAAAGCCGACAGCACGGGGTAGGCCACCAACGCGGCCAGCTTGCTGGGAAGATTGCGGGAAAACTCTTCGCGGATCAGGCCGGCCACCATCGCGGCAAGCCCTTCGCTGGCCTTGAGCGCCACGTTGCCCACAAAGCCGTCGCACACCACGATGTCGGTCGTTCCCTTGAAGATGTCATCGCCTTCGACGTTGCCGAAGAAATTGAGGTCGCCGGTGTGCGCCGCGTTGCGCAGCAGGACACCGGCCTGCTTGATCACCTCGCTGCCCTTGATGACCTCTTCCCCCACATTGAGCAGTCCCACGCTGGGCTCCTCCGTGCCGGTGGCAGCAGCGACCAGGGCCGAGCCCATGACCGCAAACTGCAACAGGTGCTCGGCGGTGCAGTCGACGTTGGCGCCCAGATCCAGCACCGTGGTGGCCGTGCCGCGCGCGTTGGGCATCTGGGTGGCAATGGCCGGACGCTCGATGCCGTCCAGGGTCTTCAAGACATAACGTCCGATGGCCATCAGGGCGCCGGTGTTACCGGCCGATACCGCGACCTGGGCAGCACCGTCACGGACCTGGGTGATGGCCACCCGCATGGACGAGTCCTTCTTCTTGCGCAGGGCCACCTCGACCGTGTCGTCCATGGCGACCACCTCTGTGGCGGGAACCACCGTACAGCGGACGTTGTTCGTCAGTTGCGGCCAGGCCGCCAGCACCTGCGGCTGCCCCACCAGCAGCAACTGCGCTTCGGGGTGGGCAGCCAGGAAGGCGGCGCAGGCGGGCATGGTGGCCGCAGGCCCCACGTCACCGCCCATGCAATCCACAGCGACCGTGATCATGTGTAGTTCCAGACAGCGACCTGACGGCCACTCCAACCTTCAGGCATAAAAAAGCCCGCATGGGACATGCGGGCTTGTGCATGTGCGTCCTGCGCATGCCCAAGCATAACGCCCCGGGCAAGACACAGGCAGCCCGTCGCCTCAGGCTTCGGACTTGTTCTTGAGCACCTGGCGGCCGCGGTAGAAACCGTTCGGGCTGATGTGGTGACGCAGGTGGGTTTCGCCGGTGGTCGGCTCCACGGCGATGCCGGGGGCGTTCAGGGCGTTGTGCGAACGGTGCATGCCCCGCTTGGAGGGGGACTTCTTGTTTTGCTGGACGGCCATGGTCGGCTCCTGAAAATCGGGTGGTGACGGTAGGGTGTACAAGGTGCGCCCCACCCTTCATGACCCCTTGTGGGCAGACAGCAACCCCTCATGCGAGGGTGCTGCTGCAAATCCGGCAGAGGCTCCGGGCCGGCCTTGCGACCGGCCCGCGCAGATGGATGTCAGCGCGAAACCAGACATTATAGCCCTGTCCCGGACGATTCACAAATCAGTCGCCACGCCGAAGGCGCTGCAGTTGGGCGAACGGATGGGGTTTCTCGGGTGTTTGCCCGCCTTCGTCCGCCTCGGGCAGGGGCAATGGCGTCGGGCAGGTTTCGTGCATGGGCACCAGCGGCATGGCCATCAGACACTCCAATGAGGGACGCGGCTCCAGGGCCAGCACGTCTTCTTCGCTGTCCTCGTCCTCCCGCTCGGCCGTCGCCTCGTCGGCCACAAAACGGTACCAGCGGTCGACCTGCAGCAGCACCGGTACCGGCCCCAGGCAACGCTGACAGGTCACGGGCAGGGTTACCCGGGCAACCAGGTGAAGCCAAGGCTGCGGCGGCGTCCCGGGAAGCCCGGTCCGCATCTCTGCCCGGGCCTGCCAGCGCAGCGGTTCCGCCGCCGGTTCACCCGGGTGTTGCTCAGCGACCAGCCGCTCGAAAGCGTGCAGGGGTTCTTCAGCCGACAGGCTGGCGCCCGACAGGGCAAACGCCTTCATGTCGAGGCGTTCCGGGTTCCAGGGGTTGAACACGTTCGGTTTCATCGTTTCAGTGTAAGAGAGATGCCACCCGCGCTGGCATGACAATAGCAGGATGACGAGCGCACCTCTCTCTTCAAGTCCCTCCCGGGCGCTGATTCTCGGATCGACATCGCGTTACCGGCATGAACTGCTGTCGCGCCTGCATGTGGCGTTCACCGTTTCGCATCCGGACGTCGACGAGACACCGGCTGTCGGCGAGGCGCCGGCGGCACTGGCACGACGGCTGGCATTGGCCAAGGCCCGCGACGTGGCACGCCACCACCCCCAGGCGGTGGTGATCGGCAGCGACCAGGTGGCCGACCTCGATGGCGAGCCGCTGGGCAAGCCGGGAACGCACCAGCGCGCCGTCGAACAGCTGCGCCGGATGAGCGGGCAGACGGTGGTGTTCCAGACGGCGCTGGCCGTGGTGTGCCTCGAAAGCGGATTCGAGCAGGTGGACCTGGCTGCCGTACGGGTGGTGTTTCGTGCGCTGCGCGACGAGGAGATCGAGCGCTATCTGCGCATTGAGCAGCCGTACGACTGCGCCGGCAGCGCCAAAAGCGAAGGCCTGGGTATTGCCCTGCTCGATCGCATTGACAACGATGACCCCACTGCCCTGGTGGGCCTGCCGCTGATTCGAACCTGCCGCATGCTCCGGGCAGCCGGGGTGGCGGTGCCATGAGCACGGTCCAGCCCCGACTGGCAGCGGCTCCAGGGACGCTTTACCTGGTTCCCACGCCGCTGGATTTTGGCTTGCGAAACGGCCCCGAGATGGACGCGAATCCGGTCGGAAGCGCCAGCGCATGGCTGCCGCGCGACACCGTGGCGGTGGCTTCGCAGCTGACCCACTGGATCAGCGAGAACGCCAAGAGCACGCGCGCCTTCCTCAAGCGGGTGGCGATGGACACCCCGCTGGCCCTTCCCCTGCAGGAGCACCGCATCGTGGAGCTGCCGCGCCAGGCCCACAAGAAAGGTGACCACATGACATCGTCCGAGCTGGAGCAGCAGGCGCGCGCGATGCTCGCACCGGCACTGCAGGGTCACGACATGGGCCTGGTCAGCGAGGCGGGCATGCCGGCCGTGGCCGACCCGGGCAGCTCCATCGTTCGGGCTGCCCACGCACTGGGCATACCGGTCAGACCCCTGGTGGGACCGGTTTCGCTGATGCTGGCGCTGGGCGCCAGCGGCCTCAACGGCCAGCAGTTCGCCTTTGCCGGCTATGTACCGCAGGATGCCGAGGAGCGCGGCAAACGGCTGCACGAACTGGAAAGTATGTGCCGGCGGACAGGGCAGACGCAGATCCTGATCGAGACGCCGTACCGCAATGCCGCCCTGTTGAAAGCCTTGCTGCAGCACCTGCAGCCGCAGACCAGACTGGCCGTGAGTCTGGGACTGGGACTGGCGCATCAGGTCACGCGCAGCGAAACCGTGCTTCAGTGGCGATCGCGACCCGATCCCGCCGCCGGCTTGCCGATGGACTTGCCGGCGATCTTCCTCTTCGGGACCTCCTGAACGGAGGTTCGTTCAGGCTGCCAGACGCGCCATGTGGGCACGCACGGCAGGACCGAGTTCCGGATTGGCCAGCGCCAGGTCCAGGGTGGCCTCCAGAAAGCCCTCCTTGCTGCCGCAGTCGTAACGCCGGCCGTCATAGCGGAAGGCATAGACCTTCTCGCTGCCGATCAGGGCGGCAATGCCATCGGTCAGCTGGATTTCGCCACCGCTGCCGCGAGGCTGGCGCCGGATGCTCTCGAACACCCCGGGTGTCAACACATAGCGACCCGCCACAGCCAGGGTCGAGGGGGCATTCTGGGGCAAGGGCTTCTCCACCATGCCGAACACCTCCGCCACGGTGGCCTGCAGCCCCCTGACATCGACCACACCGTAACGGCGGGTCTCTGATCGGGGCACGTCCTGGACAGCCAGGATGGTTCCCGGGTTTTCGGCATAGGCCTGGACCATCTGCTGCAGCACGCTCGGGCCGCCCTGTGCCTGCTCCCGGCCGAGCATGAGGTCGTCGGCCAGCAGCACGGCAAATGGCTCATCGCCGACCAGGCGCTCCGCGCACAACACGGCATGACCCAGACCCAGGGCACGCGGCTGACGTACGTAGACACAATCCATGTCATCGGGCTTGATGGCATGCACCAGCTTCAACAGGTCGCGCTTGTGGGCCGCCTCCAGTTCGGCCTCCAGCTCATAGGCGGTGTCGAAGTGATCTTCGATGGCACGCTTGTGCCGTCCGGTGACAAAGATCATCTCGCGGATGCCGGCCGCATAGGCCTCTTCAACGGCATACTGGATCAACGGCTTGTCGACCACCGGCAGCATTTCCTTGGGAATGGCTTTGGTGGCCGGGAGGAATCGGGTGCCCAGGCCCCCGACCGGAAAAACGGCTTTGCGGATCGACATGCGTGGATGCTCAGGTGAAACGGATCTGCAGATGATAAGCCGCCCGAACACAGGCGACGCCAGCCAGACCGCTAAGATCGGCGATCAGACCATCTTGCCGGAACACCCCATGAAGATCCTGCTGACCGGCGGCGCCGGCTACATTGGCAGCCACACCGCCGTGACCCTGGCCTCCGAAGGCTTCGAGCCGGTGGTACTGGACAACTTCTCCAACAGCCACCCGGTGGTGATGGAACGCCTGGCCCGTTTGTGCGGCGGCCCGCTGTGGCTTGAACGGGGAGACGTGCTGGACACGCCCTGGCTGACCGGGGTGCTGCTTCGCCACCAGCCGGTGGCGGTGGTGCACTTTGCGGGCGACAAGGCCGTGGGCGAAAGCGTGGCACAGCCGCTGAAATACTTCCACAACAACATCGGTGGAGCGGTCAGCCTGATGCGTGCCATGGTGCAGGCTGTGTCCGACGGCGGCTGGTCCCGCCCGCCGGCCCTGGTGTTCTCCAGCAGCGCCACGGTGTATGGCGACCCCGCAACCGTCCCGATCACGGAGGACTTTCCCCGCAGCCACACCAACCCGTACGGACACACGAAGCTGGTGATCGAGGACATGCTGGCGGCCCAGCACGCCGCCGATCCGAACTGGCGGGTGGGTGTGCTGCGTTACTTCAACCCGGTCGGTGCCCACCCCAGTGGCTTGATCGGTGAGGATCCCGAAGGCCTGCCCAACAACCTGATGCCGTTCGTGGCCCAGGTGGCCATCGGCCGACGTGCGCACCTCAACGTGTTCGGCAACGACTACCCCACCCCGGACGGAACCGGGGTGCGGGACTATATCCACGTCATGGACCTGGCCAGTGGCCACGTGGCGGCGGTGCGCGCCTTGCTCGAAAAGTCGGCCAGTTTCACGGTCAACCTGGGCACTGGACAGGGTCACAGCGTGCTGGACATGGTGCGTGCATTTGAACGGGCCAGCGGACGGCCGGTTCCTTACCGGATCGCCCCCCGGCGCCCGGGCGATGTGGCCCAGTGCTGGGCCGACCCCGGCCGGGCCAGGACACTCCTGGGCTGGCAGGCAACCCGCAGCCTGGATGACATGTGCGCCGACGCCTGGCGCTGGCAGAGCGGCAACCCCAACGGCTACCGGTCTCCCTGATCAGCGCAGTTGCAGGCCGGCGGCCGTGGCCGCATTGAAGACGCCCTCGCCGATGCTGGCCCCCAGTCGGCGCACCAGGCGCAGACCGAAGTTGTCGCGCTGTGTGTAGTCGATGATGTCTTCGGCCTGGATCTTGTCGCGCGCGACGCTGTCCAGCGTGCCCAGCCCGTCGGCCAGACCGATGGCAACGGCCTGCTGCCCGCTCCAGATCAACCCGGAGAAGGTGCCGGCATCTTCTTTCAGGCGGTCGCCCCGGCCCTTCTTCACCACGTCGATGAACTGGCGGTGGATTTCGTCGAGCATGCCCTGGATGTAGGCACGCTGCTCGGCATCCTGCGGGCTGAAGGGATCGAGAAAGGCCTTGTTCTCGCCCGCGGTCATCAGGCGACGCTCGACGCCGAGCTTCTCCATCAGGCCGGTGAAACCGAAACCATCCATGAGCACCCCGATGCTGCCGACAATGCTGGCCTTGTTGACATAGATTTCGTCGGCGGCCGAAGCGATGTAATAGGCCGCCGAAGCGCAGGTGTCCTCGACCACGGCAAACACCGGCTTGCCATGCAGTTCCTTGAGACGGAAGATCTCATCGTTGATGATGCCGGCCTGCACCGGACTGCCACCCGGGGAGTTGATCAGCAGGACCACACCCTTGGCCCCACTGTCCTCGAAAGCCGCCCGCAAGGAGCCGACCACCTGATCGGCGCTGGCTTCGCTGTCGGCCGCAATCACGCCACGCACTTCGACGACGGCCGTGTGGGGAGTGGACGGCGCCTGGGTGAACTGCCCGCTCTGGTACACCATCCAGACGATGGTGGCCAGAAAACCCAGCCAGAGCATGCGCAGGAAGAGGGTCCAGCGGCGCCGCGAGCGCTGTTCCTTGAGGGTCTCGAAGACCAGCTTCTCCAGCGTTTCGCGCTCCCAGTTGCGGTCTGCGCCAGGCGTTTCGTTGTTCATGGTGGTATCAGAATGCGACGGGTTTGAGATGGTATTGTGACCGCCAGAACACGACACCGTCCCGCTCCAGGGTTTCGATGGCGAACAGCTTGCCGCGACAGGGCCCCCCGGCACAGGCGCCGGTGTCGGGCCGGTAGACGGCGCCATGGGTGGCACACAACAGCCATTGACCGCTGTCGTCGAAGAAGCGGTCGGGCTGCCAGTCCATCTCCATCGCCACATGGGTGCAGCGGTTCAGGTAAGCGTGGACCTGACCGCGATAGCGCACCGCGAAGGCCCGGCAGGTCTGGCCGGCGTAGGTGACATCGAAAGACACCGCGCGCCCGCCATCGACCAGATCGCGGCCGCTGCAGAGTGCGTTCAGATCGCCATCAGAGGATGTGTCCATGCCGCTCTTGTATCCGAAGTCGGCACCCGCTGCAGCAGCCTGCTCAGGCGTGGTTGCGCAGCCAGTCGTGCAGCTCGCTCACCGAATGGGCCACATGCAGCGGCCGCAATGCGGCGAAGGCCTGCGGCTCGTGGGCGCCGTAGCTCACGCCGACCGACGCACAGCCGGCGTTGACCGCCATCTGAAGATCGTGTGTGGTGTCACCGATCATGAGGGTGCGTTCGGGCTCGACGCCGAACTCGCGCATCAGTTCGTGCAGCATCAGCGGACTGGGCTTGCCGGCGGTCTCGTCGGCGGTGCGCGAACCATCGAACACGCCCTGCAGTTCGACGCTCTTGAGCGCCTCGTCAAGGCCCCGGCGGCTCTTGCCGGTGGCCACGGTCAACCAGTGATGTCGCTGCTTGAGGCTCTGCAGCAGAGGCAGAACCCCTTCAAACAGGCTGATTTCGTGCTGGGCCGCCATGTAGTGGTGACGGTAGCGATCACCCAGTTGCGGGTAACGCTCGGGTGGCACATCGGGAGCGGCATGTGCCAGCGCCTGCATCAGCCCCATGCCGATGACGTAACTGGCCTGCTCCCGGCTGGGTACCGTGCCACCGACATCAGCCACCGCCGACTGGATGCAGCGGGTGATCAGGGCGGTGGAATCGAACAGGGTGCCATCCCAGTCGAAGGCAATCAGGTCAAAACGGCGCGGGCGCATGGACATCAACGTATGAGACAGGACGGGCAGCGTGCAGGCGGACTCAGCGGCCCGTGACGCCCAGTTGGACCGCATGGTGGCGCAGGTGGTCATCGACCACGCTGGCGATGAAATAGTAGCCGTGGTCATAGGCCGGGTGCCGTCGCAAGCTCAGCGGTTGGCTGGCGCTGGCACAGGCCGATTCGAAGGCCTCGGGGCACAGCTGCTCGGCCAGGAACTGGTCGGCCAGACCCTGGTCGATCAGGATGCCCCCGGGATAGGGCGCCGTCCGGGCAGCGGTCATCAGCTGGCTGGCGTCATGGGCGGCCCAGGCACCCTCGTCCTGTCCCAGGTAGCCCAGAAAGGCCTTGCGTCCCCATGGACAGCGCATCGGCGCACAGATGGGTGCCAGGGCAGACAGGCTTGCGAACAAGCCAGGGTGGCGCAATGCCAGGGTCAGCGCCCCGTGCCCTCCCATCGAATGCCCGAAAAGACCGAGCCGGTCGGCGTCCAGGCCCAGGTCGGCCACAACGCCGGGAATCAAGTCCTTGATCAGGTAGCTCTCCATCTGCCAGTGCCCGGCCCACGGGTGTTCGGTGGCGTCAAGGTAGAAGCCCGCACCCACGCCGAAATCCCAATGGTGGTCCTCGCCATCGATGCCGGTGTGCCGCGGACTGGTGTCGGGTGTCAGCAGGGCCAGGCCGAGCCGGGCGGCCTCGCGCTGGGCGCCGGCCTTGATGGCAAACGTCTCCTCGGTACAGGTCAGGCCGGCCAGAAAAGTCAGCAGCGGTACGCGCTGACCCTCCAGCGCCTGTGGCGGCAGGTAGAGGCCGAAGCGCATCGGCAGACCGATCTCGTCGACCGAAAAATGCTTGTAGAAGCGCTGCTCTCCACCGAAGCAGGCGTGAGAAGACAGCAGTTCAAGGCGTTCCAGGGCCATGATCAGAACTCGACGACGCTGCGGATGGACTCGCCGCGCTTCATCAGCGCGAAGCCTTCGTTGATGTCCTCCAGCCGGAGCTTGTGGGTGATGAGGCTGTCGATGTCGATCTTGCCTTCCATGTACCAGTCAACGATCTTCGGCACGTCGGTGCGGCCGCGCGCGCCGCCGAAGGCGGAGCCTTCCCACTTGCGGCCTGTGACGAGCTGAAACGGGCGCGCGCTGATTTCGGCACCGGCTTCGGCCACGCCGATGATGATGCTGCGGCCCCAGCCCTTGTGGGTGCACTCCAGTGCCTGGCGCATCACCTTCGTGTTGCCGATGCACTCGAAACTGTAGTCGGCGCCGCCATCGGTCAGCTGCACGATGGCGTC
>JALOSN010000468.1 GCA_025458415.1 Hydrogenophaga sp. | reverse complement strand
GTTGGTGGCAAGCTCCAATCTAGCAAGGGCGGCGCGACTTGTTTAGAGGGTATAGCCTGACTGGCGGGTCACGCATGGCTGCGCCGGCCTCGGGTCGCCGAGGGCCTGCGCGACAGGTGCACGCGCTATGCTGTGGCCATGAACAGCCAGTCCATTGAACTTGTCGAACTGATGGGCGGCGATCCCGCCGCCGCCAATCCGTCAGCCACCGTGATCGTCCTGCACGGTCTGGGGGCCGACGGACAGGATTTCGTCCCTGTGGTGCAGGTCATGGACCTGAGTCCCCTGGGCGCGGTCCGTTTTGTTCTTCCCAGCGCGCCAGAGCGGCCTGTCACCATCAATGGGGGTTACCGGATGCGGGCCTGGTACGACATCCATCCGGTCCCGGCCGATCCGGCCCGCCACCGCCTGGAGGATGAGTCCGGCCTGCTGGCGTCCCGTGCGCTGGTTCAGCAACTGATCGCGCGCGAGGTGGATCGCGGGATGGCGCCTTCCCGGATCGTGCTGATGGGCTTTTCGCAGGGGTGTGCCATGACGCTGTTGACGGGGCTGCTGGCACCGGTCCCGCTGGCCGGGCTGGCAGGGCTTTCCGGCTACCTGCCATTGGCGGGTCGCTTCGGCATGGGCGTGGACCGCCTTCAGTGCTCGATGCCGGTGTTCCTGGCCCATGGCGAACACGACGATGTCGTGACGCCGGATCGTGGCCTGGCGGCACGGGATGCCCTGCTGTCGCTGGGCATGCCCGTGGACTGGCACAGCTACCCCATGGGGCACGAGGTGTGCATGCCCGAGATTGAAGACCTCAACCGATGGCTGCTGCGCGTGCTCGCCTGAGCAACCGGAGCGCCGTGCGCTGCGACGTCGTTGGCGTGATCAGCCACCGAAGTTCACGGCAATATAGGCGAAGCCGCCACCGCGCCGGCAGGCTGCACCGACCTCCCGCAGGTCGGCACGCATGAGCGCCGCGCAGTGCGGAGGACTTTTGAGCCAGGCATCCATGCTGGAGGGGAGCATGGCGGGTGTGGCTATGCGCTCGGTGCGGGCGAGGATTTCGCTGCTGACGCGCCCCTTGTACCCGCTGTCGGCAATGCGCTTTTCGTAGTGGCTGCCGCTGGAGCCGGTGTGGGAGAAGAATCCCACCGAGGCCATGTCGCTGGCATGGACGTCGGCAGCCAGTGCGAGCGCGCCGTGCCAGGCCAGTGGAGATGCCGCGGGGTAGGCGGTGGCTCCGCAGGTGCGGGCGCTGGCGCGCGCGTCGTTGAGCGAGGCGAGCAGCTGGTCGGCAAAACGGTCGATGTCGCAGGTGGGCTGGGCCGAAGCAGTGGAATTGCCTCCGGGTATCGCCATGCCGACGCCGTCGCCTCCCCCGCCGCCGCAGGCCGACAGCAGACCCGTGAGGGTCAGCAAACCCCAGATTGCAGAACTGCGCATGTCCAACCCCCGAATCCGTTGAGAAGGAACCGGGGTATCGCCCTGATGACGGAGCGATCACTCGCCGGTTGTGTTTCGGATATCGGTATCTGGTGGGGCGTCTTGAGCGAATCTGCGGTGAGAACAGGCTGTGCGGGCCCGTCTGTATTCATGGCCCCCGCTCAGCATCGCACATCCCCATCATGACGGTCCGGCACCGGCATCCATTGGGGTGATGAAGCTGCTTGGTGCCGGAAAGAGGAATCGAACCCCCGACCTTCTCATTACGAATGAGCTGCTCTACCGACTGAGCTATTCCGGCTGAGCCGATGATTCTAGCAAAAGCTCAGGCCTTTGCCGTTCCCTGATCGGCGTCCTGGTGGTAGCGGGTCACGCGTTCGACCTCATTGCGTGAGCCCAGCACGACGCTGACACGCTCGTGCAGCTTCCCAGGCACGATGTCCAGGATGCGTTGTCGGCCGTTGGTGGCGGCACCACCGGCCTGCTCGACCAGCCAGCCCATGGGGTTGGCCTCGTACATCAGCCGCAGCTTGCCCGGTTTGTCCGGCTCGCGCTTGTCCCAGGGGTACATGAAGACACCACCGCGGGTCAGGATGCGGTGCACGTCGGCCACCATGGAAGCGACCCATCGCATGTTGAAGTCCTTGCCGCGCGGCCCCTCTTTGCCTTGCAGGCATTCATCAATGTAGCGCCGCACCGGGGCATCCCAGTGGCGCATGTTGCTCATGTTGATGGCAAATTCCTTGGTGTCCGCCGGAATCTGCACCTGGTCCTGGGTCAGCACCCACGAGCCTTGTTCACGGTCCAGGGTGAACATGGCCACCCCGTCACCCACGGTGAGCACCAGGGTGGTCTGTGGGCCATACACACAGTAACCGGCGGCCACCTGCTGGCGCCCCGGCTGCAGGAAATCGGCTTCGGACACCGGGTCGATGGCCGCCGGGTCGTCGTGCTGCTTGCGCAGCACGGAAAAGATGGTACCGATGCTGACGTTGACATCAATGTTGCTGGAGCCGTCGAGCGGATCGAACATCAGCAGGTATTCGCCCTTGGGAAAGCGGTTGGGCACCACGTAGATGCTGTCCATCTCCTCCGACGCCATGGCCGCCAGGTGGCCACCCCATTCGTTGGC
>JALOSN010000467.1 GCA_025458415.1 Hydrogenophaga sp. | reverse complement strand
CACCGCCGGCAAGCCCTGGTCCAGGCCCTGCACCTGCTGGCGGTACAGCAGTGCCAGCACCGCCGCCAGTACCGGCGCCATGACCAGCATGATCAGCAGATAGTGCGCCAACCCCGCTTCCAGGTAAGGCCACATGCGCTGCGGCAGCAGGTTGCGCAAGGCCCCCTGCCATTGCACCGACAGCCGTGCGTGCGGCTTGCACAGGTCGCCACAGCGAGCGTCCAGCGTACAGCACAGCGAGCAGATCGGTCCCTGGTAGGCCGGGCAATGCGCCATGTCCGGGCCCTCGTACTCCCGCTCACAGATCACGCACTTGTGGACGCTCAGGCGGTGGTAGCTGCCCGCGTCAACGCAATTCGCCGCCGGGCCGCCCCAAGTCGAATCAGCCCCCTCGGGGGGCAGCGACCCGCGAAGCGGCGGAGCGTGGGGGACAGGCCCCCGGGCCAAATAGTAGCGCCCCTGGGTGGCCCAGGCGATCAAGGGCGCTGTCACCAGGGCCGTGACCATGGCAATGACGGCCGAGAACGCTTGGGCCGTGTCTCCCATCAGACCCAGGTGGGCAACGATGGCCAGGGCCGATGCCAGCACCATGGCCCCCACCCCGACCGGGTTGATGTCGTACAGGTGCGCGCGCTTGAACTCGATGCCGCGTGGCGACCAGCCCAGCGGCTTGTTGATGACCAGGTCGGCCACCACCGCCATGATCCAGGCGATGGCGATGTTGCTGTAGAGACCCAGCACCTCACCCAGCGCCTGGAACACGCTCATTTCCATCAGCATGAACGCGATCAGCGTGTTGAACACCACCCACACCACACGACCCGGGTGGCTGTGCGTCAACCGCGAGAAGAAATTGCTCCAGGCCAGCGACCCCGCATAGGCATTGGTGACGTTGATCTTCATCTGCGACACCACCACGAACAGCGCCGTGGCGGCGACCGCCCAGCCATAGGCCGGAAACACGAACTCATAAGCGGCCAGGTACATCTGGTTCGGGTCCACCGCCCGCTCGGGTGGCACCATGTGGCTGATGGCCAGGTAGGCCAGCACAACGCCACCCAGCATCTTCATCACGCCGATGACCACCCAGCCGGGCCCACCGGCCAGCACCCCGGCCCACCAGCGCAGGGAACGCCCCGGCTGACGCTCGGGCATGAAGCGAAGGTAGTCGGCCTGTTCGCCCATCTGGGTGATCAAGGCAATGCCCACGGTCAGGGCCGCACCAAACAGGTGCCAATCAAACACCGTGCCCGCACCAGATTCGCCCCCGTAACGCACCACATCGGTGAAAACCTGCGGCGCATGCCACCAGACCGCCACAAAGGGCACCACCATCATCACCAGCCACAGCGGCTGGGTCCAGACCTGGAACCGGCTGATGACCGACACCCCGTGCGTGACCAGCGGAATGACCACCAGGGCGCAGATCAGATAACCCCAGGCGGGCGGAATGTCCAGCGCCAGTTCCAGCGCATAGGCCATGACCGCCGCCTCCAGCGCAAAGAAGATGAAGGTGAACGAGGCGTAGATCAGCGACGTGATGGTCGAGCCGATGTAGCCGAAACCCGCACCCCGCGTCAGCAGGTCCATGTCGACGCCGTAGCGGGCCGCATAGGGGTTGCGCCCACCGCCTCCAGGATCAGGAAGGAGGCTGCCCCGAAGGCCGTGTTGGCCACCCGCCACTCGCTCCACTTGCGAAAGCGCTGCGGCGTGTAGCGCAGGGCGTAATCCTCCATCGTCTCGCTGGCCACCCACGAGTTGTAGTCGCGGCGCACCTTGATGATGCGCTGGGTCGCCCGGCCCTCACCTGGCCAGGCTGGCGCATCGGTGGACGGGTCGGACGGTGGGTTGGGGGATGCGTTCACCGCCTGCCCGGTGCAGCTTCCGTGCCACAACGCAGTCCCTGCGGCATCGGGGCACGCTATTTGCTGAAAGTCCCGCAACGCACTGGCATGATCACACCATGGAACTGACGCCCCGGGAAAAAGACAAGCTGCTGATCTTCACCGCTGCCCTGCTGGCCGAGCGGCGCAAGGCACGCGGACTCAAGCTCAACCACCCCGAGGCGGTGGCCCTGATCACCGCCGCCGTCATGGAAGGCGCGCGCGATGGCAAGACCGTCGCCCAGCTGATGAGCGAAGGACGCCAGGTACTCGCCCGCGAGGACGTGATGGAGGGCGTGCCGGAAATGATCCCCGACATCCAGGTCGAGGCCACATTCCCCGACGGCACCAAGCTGGTCACCGTCCACACACCGATCCCCTGAACCATCGACCAACCATGAAGAACCTTGCCCTGCTGCTGGCCGCTGTCGCCACCCTTCCCGCCCATGCCCATGAAGGCCATGGCCTTGCCGGTGGTCACTGGCATGCCACGGATGTTCTGGGCTTCGTGGTGGTCGCCGCCATCGCCGTCGCCATCTGGTGGACCCGCAAGTGAGATCCTGCCCATGATCCCCGGTGAACTGATCATCGACGACGGCACCCACCCGCTCAACCCGGGTCGACGCGCGCTCACCCTGGTCGTCCGCAACACCGCCGACCGCCCCATTCAGGTGGGTTCGCACTACCACTTCGCCGAAACCAACGGCGCACTGGAGTTCGACCGGGGCGCCGCCCGGGGCATGCGCCTGAACATCGCCAGCGGCACAGCCGTGCGATTTGAGCCCGGGCAACAGAGGACCGTCGAGCTGGTGGACTACGCGGGTGACCGTGTGATCGTCGGCTTCCGCGGCCTCGTCAACGGAAAACTGTGACCATGGCAAACATCCCCAGACGCGCCTATGCCGACATGTTCGGCCCCACCGTCGGCGACCGTGTGCGCCTGGCCGACACCGGCCTGGTCATCGAGGTCGAGAAGGACTTCACCCTGGCTGCCGGAGGCTACGGCGAAGAAGTCAAGTTCGGCGGAGGCAAGACCATCCGCGACGGCATGGCCCAGTCGCAGCGGACGCGCGCCGAAGGCGCGGTGGACACGGTGCTGACCAACGCACTGATCGTGGACCACTCGGGCATCGTCAAAGCCGACATCGGGCTCAAGGACGGCCGCATCATCGCCATCGGCAAGGCCGGCAATCCCGACACGCAACCTGGCGTCGGCATCGTCATCGGCGCGGGGACCGAAATCATCAGTTGCGAAGGCAGCATCGTCACCGCCGGCGGCATCGACAGCCACATCCACTTCATCTGCCCGCAGCAGGTGGACGAGGCCCTGGCCTCGGGCATCACCACCATGCTCGGCGGCGGCACCGGTCCGGCCACCGGCACCTTTGCCACCACCTGCACACCCGGGCCCTGGCACATCGAACGCATGCTGCAGGCGGCCGATGGGCTGCCCATGAACATCGGCTTCCTGGGCAAGGGCAACGCCAGCCAGCCGGCGCCGCTGCGCGAGCAGATCGACGCCGGCGTGATCGGCCTCAAGCTGCACGAAGACTGGGGCTCCACGCCG
>JALOSN010000466.1 GCA_025458415.1 Hydrogenophaga sp. | reverse complement strand
ATCCAGGCAAGGGTGCAAGACGGCCTGGTGCACATCGAGGTGGCCGACAACGGCATGGGTTTCGACATGAAGCACCACGACCGCATCTTCGGCATGTTCCAGCGGCTGCACCGGCAGGACCAGATTCCCGGCACCGGCATCGGGCTGGCCATGGTGAACAAGGCCGTGACCCGCATGGGCGGGCGCATCCGGGCCGAAAGCGCGCCCGGCGAAGGCGCGCGCTTCCATATCACGCTGGCAACGGCAGGTTGAGCAGCAGGTTCTGCGGCTTCAGCCGCAGGCGACCTTCACTGTCCATGGCCAGCCCCAGGTAGACCGGACGCCCCCGCATGTCGGCCTGCACCACCGACGGGTCGTCAAAGTCCAGGCGGAACAGGCTGATGAGGCGGCGCAGGTTCTCCTCGGGCAGCGTCTGCCCCTGGTAGAGGGCGTCCAGCAGCGCACTGGCCTGGGCATCCAGGCCGATGTGCCAGCGCCAAGCCGGGTCTTCGACCCGGGCCTCGGGTCGGATCGAGACCTGCGGCCCCAGCAGGTGACCCACCCACAGCTCCAGCACCCGGGCCAGGGAACGCAGGCCGGAGCGTGCGTTGTCCATCTGCAGCACCAGGCCGTGCGACAGTGTCTGAGCCAGAGCATGGGTGAGATCCAGCAGATGGCGGTGACGGTCGTCGTGGCACCGGTCGGCCAGATACCGGTCGGCGTTCGTTTCGTCCAGCACCCGCATCTGCGCCTCGGACAGGGCCACGCCCCCCTCGCGCAGCAGGCGTCCCAAATCGCCCAGGCCACCATGCTGCTGCATCTGGTCCAGTCCCTGCTGATCGCCGCACAAGACCCGGCCCTCGACAATGGCCACCCGCTGGGGGCGGAACAGCAGTTCCGCAGCGCGCCAGACCTGCGCCGTATCCTGGTCCGCCAGCAGGCGCGCCACGATGGCCTGCACCACCAGGTCCATGAACAGGGGCGGCAGGTCGAACCGGCGCGAACGCACCCACCCCAGGTAGGCGGCCTCCAGCGTGCCAGCACCCGAGACGGCCTCCCGCAGCCGCAGGAAATGGCCGTAGTTGTCCGCCACGTCCCGATCGGCCAAGGCGTCCAGTTCGGCACCGGCCACCGGACGCCTGGGCTCCGCCAGGAGGCGCTCATGCAGCCGCCGCTCGGCGGCGCAGGACTCGTCCACCGGTGCCAGCTCGGGGCGACTGAGCCACCGGCGCCAGTAGTCGTCGGTCGGACGGTGCCAGCCCCGCGCGTCGGGCTGCAGCAGGTGCTGGCCGGATCCGGGCCAGGCCACCGGCGGCATGTTGTCGGGCAGTTGGGTCTTCATGGTGCGAGGGTTGAGGTTGGGGTGATTGTCCCAGCCGGCGCCGGGCCCTGCGTGCGACTCGGGACAATTCCTGTCCGCGCCGGGGACACGACTGCCCCACAATGTCGCCATGCCATCCCAACCCATCAGCCTGATCGGCGTGCCCACCGATATCGGCGCCGGCGCCCGGGGTGCCTCCATGGGTCCGGAAGCCCTGCGCGTGGCCGGACTGGCTGCCGTACTGGAGAACCACGGACTGGCGGTGACCGACAGGGGCAACCTGGGCGGGCCCCCCAACCCCTGGCAGGGGCCGGTGGACGGCCACCGGCACCTGACCGAGGTGCTGGCCTGGAACCAGGCGCTGCACCATGCCGTGACCGCCGAACTGGCGGACGAGCGGTTTCGATCGGGGCGGTGGCACGCCACTGCCGGGCCCGGGGTCGGCGCTTGCGCGTGCTGTGGCTGGACGCCCACGCCGATTTCAACACCGCCGCCCTGACACCCAGCGGCAACATCCATGGCATGCCGGTCGCCATCCTGTGTGGCCATGGCCCCGCTGAGCTGGTCGAGCTGGGCGGTCCGGGCCCGGCCCTGTCCGCAGCGGATGTGCGGCAGATCGGCATCCGCAGCGTGGACCCGGGCGAGAAGCGCTTCGTGCACGAACAGGGCCTGGAGGTGTTCGACATGCGCTACATCGACGAGATGGGCATGCGCCACACCATGGAACAGGCCCTGGCTGGCATGGACGACAACACCCACCTGCACGTCAGCTTCGACGTTGACTTCCTGGACCCGGAGATTGCCCCTGGCGTGGGCACCACCGTGCCGGGCGGCCCGACCTACCGCGAGGCCCAGCTGTGCATGGAGATGATCGCGGACACCGGGCGTCTGGCCTCACTGGACGTGATGGAACTCAACCCGGCACTGGATGTGCGCAACCGCACCGCGCTGCTCGCGGTCGACCTGATCGAGAGCCTGTTCGGCAAGTCGACCCTGATGAGGCAGGGCTGAGTTCAGCTCTTGCCGACCAGCTCCAGGTGTTCGACCACCGGTGGCTGGGCAAAGAAGGGACCGACGATGGCGCGCCATTGGGCAAACGCATCCGAGCCGCGGAATCCGATGGTGTGGTCTTCCAGCGTGTCCCAGTAGATCATCAGGATGTAGCGACCCGGGCTTTCCATGCTGCGGTTGACCTTGTAGCCCCGGAAGCCCTTGGCATGGGCGATGACGGTGCTGGCACCACGCAGGATGGCTTCTTCGAATTCGGCTGCCCTGGCAGGGTCGATGGGTGTTGCCGCCCACCACGCTGGGCATGACGGAGGCGTCCACCACCCGCAGGCCGGCCACCCCGTGCACCCGCAGCCGGGCATCGACCACCGCACCGGCATCCGGCCCCATGCGGCAGGTGCCGACCGGGTGGTAGATGGTGTCGGCATGCCGGCGGATGAACTGCTCGATCTGCGAGTCCGTGTGCGCACCGGCGGAGGCGGCCGATTCCTGGCCACCGAATCGGGTCAGCGCCGGCTGCGTGAGCAGCGAGCGCGTCAACCTGAATCCGCGCACCAGGCGGGCCATGTCGTCCGGGTCCTGCAGGAAGGCCGGGTCGATCACGGGCATGGCCTGCGGGTCGCGGC
>JALOSN010000465.1 GCA_025458415.1 Hydrogenophaga sp. | reverse complement strand
TTCATGTAGAGGGCTCCAGCCAGGCGCTGACGACATAACGCAGCGGGCCGCCGCTCTGCAGCGAGGCAAAGGGGTAGCAGGTGACCAGGCGCAGCTCGGATCGCCCCTGTTCGAAACGCATGGGCTGCTGCATGCTGTCGACCACCTGCCGTTGCCCCACGCGGTACACGTGCACCCTGCCCCGGGCGTCCTGCAGTTCGAGCCGGTCACCGGGCTGCAGGTGCTGCAAGAAGGCGAAATGGCTGTCCTGGTGGCCCGCCAGCAGCACCGTGGCCGCCTCGCCCGGTTGTGCGCTGGCGGGGTGGTGACCCGGGCCGAAGGCCAGGGCCTCGCCGCTCACGCTGGCCAGCACGTGGTGCTGCCGGCCACCCGGCTCGCTCAGGCGCGCCATCGGCCAGGTGTCGGCCCAGCGCCAGGGCTTGACCGGCTGGCCGGTGCGCAGGCTTTGCGCCCACGCGTCGGCAATCAGGTGCTGGGCCAGCACGGCCTTGGCCTGCAGCCACAGGGCCTGTCCGGCCAGACCGGCGGCCGCCAGCATCAGCAGGGCCGCCAGGGCCAGGCGCCAGCGCCGGCTCATGCGTTCCTCCGGCGCAGCAGCAGGGCAGCCAGCAGACTCAGCAACAGGGCCAACACCCACTTCTGCAGCAAACCCAGGGACGTCTTGGGGTACTGGTGGTCCACCGGGTTGAGGTTGGCCACCGCCTCGCCGTGCAGCGCCTGGTCGGCCGGACGCACCGGTGTCTCGTCCACGGCGACAAAGCTGGTGTAGGCGCTGAGCAGGCGGTGCTTGAGCGCCACCGGCAGCACCTGCTGGCGCACCGCTTCCTCGTCCCTGCCCTGGCTCAGCTGGTCCATCAGGCCGGCGTGGGCCTGCTCGTCGGGCAGGGTGAAGCGCTGCTGCCAGGCGCCGCCCTGCTGGCCGTGCAGGGTCAGGTGGGTGGGCATGCGGTTGAGCTTGAGGGCCACCATCAGCGGCTGGCCGGCGTACAGGTCGGGCAGCTCCTGCGGGCCGTGGTCGGCCACGATGCCCTCGGGCAGCTCCAGCCGCAGGTCGGTCAGCACCGGGCGCTCCAGCTTCTCGAACAGCTGGGCCATCTGCGCCTCCACCTCGTTCGAATCGGCAATGAAGCTGTAGCGGCCCCGGCCCAGTTCGGCCGCCTTGCGCAGCAGGAAGCTGTTGGGCGCCGCGCCGATGCCGACGGTGAACAGCCGCGCGCGGTGCCGGCGCTGTTCGATCAGGGCCAGGATGTCGGCCTCGTTGCTGACCGAGCCGTCGGTGATGAAGATGACCTGGCGCAGGTAGCCGGGGTCGGCCGGAAAGGCCAGCGCGTCGCGCAGCACCGGCAGCATCTCGGTGCCGCCATCGGCCTGCAGGCGGCCGACCCAGGCCTGCGCTTCGGCGATGTTACGGGCACTGGCCGGCTGCATGTCGCGGTAGAGCATGCTGTGCCGGTGGCTGAACTCCAGCACGTTGAAGCGGTCTTCAGGCTGCAGCCGGCCCAGGGCGTAGATCAGGCTGTCACGGGCCTGGCGGATGCGCTCGCCGCCCATGGACCCCGAGGTGTCGATCACCAGAATCACTTCGCGCGGCTGGCGCTCGGCCTGCACCGGCAGGTCGCCGGGCATGAGCATCAGCAGGGCATGCAGTTCACCGTCCACCTGCTCGGCAAACACGTTGACACGGCTGGCGGGACCGCCCTGCAACTGCCAGTTCAGTACGAAGTCGCGGTCCATGGGCACGGTGTCGGTTTCCAGCTCGATGCGGTGGCGCTGCCCGTCGGCGCGCAGCCGGATCGCATGGCTGGGACTGGCCAGGCTGGCCAGCGGCTGTCCGGCGTCCAGCTGGACATGGAGTTGCGTGCGGTGCGACCGGGCCGGCGACACACCCGGCGGCAGGATCGGGCCCTCCGGTGCGGCCAGGTCGTGCACCGGGGCCACCGGTGGGTTCTCCGGGTGGATGCTGGCCTGGGGCTGGTAACGCGGCGTCATGGTCAGCGGCAGTCGCAGCGACAGCCGCGCGCCATCGAGGACCAGCAGCTCGGTGTATTCCAGGCTCACCACCATGTCGCGCCCCGGCTCGATGTTGGCCACCGCGGTGCTGAAGATGTTGGGCCGGCGCTGCTCCACCAGCGCGGTGGCCTGGCCATGGGCTCTGGCCTGCTCAAAGATCTGCCGCGCCCGGGCCTTCTCCTCGATGCGACCGACGATGCGCCGCTCGCCGATCAGCATCTGCATGCCGTGCACCGCGGACCGCTCGGACAGCGGGAAGGCATAGACGCCTTCGGCAAACCAGCAGCAGTGCCGGCTGCCAGTCCGCCTGCCCGTCGGCCCGCAGCAGCAGGGCCCCGGTGCCGGCGTCGTTGAGCCAGCTGTTGATGTGCACGGGCGAGGCACCGGCCAGCCCGGCACGACCGAGCATGAGCAGCAGCACGACGAGAAATCCAAACCTTCTGATGAACATGACGAGCTCTCCTGTGTTGTCGTGACACAGATGCTCGCTGTCCCATGTGTGGCGATGATGGGGTTTGTGTGTGGAACCCCGGTAGGTTCTGTGTGGCGACCGGGGCCTGGGGTTCAGTCTGCGCCGTCGAACGTCGACAATGTGGGAGCTGAACGGGTCACCATCTCATGCACCCGCGCCTGGAGGGTATGCAGCATGGCGTCGAGCTGAGCCCTCTCGGAGGCGGACAGCACACTGGCCAGTTCCCGGTTGATCGCCGCCACGCGCGGGAAGATGGCCCGGTAGACACGCCAGCCTTCTTCGGTCAGGAACACATGCACCTCGCGCCGGTCGGATGGCCGGGGCTGGCGACGAATCAGCTGCTTGCCTTCCAGCCGGGTGAGCGCGCGGGAGGTGCGCGCCCGGTCCAGCATCACGTGTTCGGCCAGTTCGCTGGAGAGCACGCCTTCGTGTTCGGACAGGACAGACAGAACCAGCCATTCGCGCCGGGTCATCCCGAACTCCTGTTCGAACAGGTGCACCACCAGCCGTCTGGCGGTGATGTGAATGCGGTAGAACCGGTACAGCAGCAGGTCGGCCTGCACCTGCGGATCGAGCATGACGTCTGTCGCAGGGACGCGCCTTGGATGCATTTCGCTCATGGTTCCGGGACTCAGGGAAAACACCTGAAATGATTGATTTCTGCAATTGATTGTCCCTGCATAGCATGGTGGCCTGCACCGGTAATCACCCGAGCCAACGCCCAACCAACGGAGACAAACCATGAGCCGACGCTGGATTCTTCTCACCGCCGTGGCGGCCGCCACCACACTGATCGTCCCCGTGGCAGCCTTTGCCCAGGACAAGACCCCGCTGAAGATCGTGGTGGGTTTTCCGCCGGGCGGCTCGGCGGACACGCTGGCGCGACTGCTGGCCGAAGGCCTGCGCGAGCGCTACGACCCGGTGATGGTGGAGAACCGCCCCGGCGCGGGCGGCCGCATTGCCCTGAGCCAGGTCAAGCGCGCCAACCCCGACGGCCAGACCGTGATCGTGCTGCCCAGCGGCCCCATGGTGCTGTTCCCGCACGTCTACAAGAAACTCGACTACGACGCGGTGACCGACTTCACCCCGATCTCGCTGCTCACCCACTTCCAGTTCGGGGTGGTTGCCGGACCGGCAGCCAAGGCCAAGACCATGGCCGAGATGATCGCCACGGCCAAGGCCGCGCCCGGCCAGGGCTCGTACGGTACGCCGGGCCAGGGCACGCTGCCGCACTTCATGGGGGTGCTGTTCGAACAGCAGGTGGGCGCCAAACTCAACCATGTGCCCTTCCAGGGCGGCGGCCCGGCGAACTCCGCTCTGCTGGGCGGGCACATCGACTACAAGTTCGACGTGGTGTCCGAAACCGCCGAGCTGCACCGCACCGGCAAGGTGCGCATCCTGGCGGTCACAGGCCCCAAGCGCGACCCCCAGGTGCCCGAGGTGCCCACCCTCAAGGAAGCCGGCGTGGACATGGTGGCCACCGCCTGGTTCGGCATGTACGGCCCGGCCGGCATGCCCGCCGCTGCCCGCGACCGCCTGCAGCAGGCCGTGTCCGAAGCCATGAAGCAACCCGCGCTGCGTGATCGGCTGGTGGGCCTGGGCTACGAGCCGGTCGGCTCCACCCCGGCCGAGCTGGCCAGCACCCAGAAG
>JALOSN010000464.1 GCA_025458415.1 Hydrogenophaga sp. | reverse complement strand
CGGAAGAACTTGGCGTTGTCGATGCGCCAGCCGGACGCGCGTCCGGTTCCCTTCGAGGCCAGCAGCAGGACCCGGTCCAGCAGGACCACGCCGGGCACGATCGGCCGGCCTGGGAAGTGGCCGGCCAGGGCAGGCAGGTCGGCGGGCACGGTCCAGAGATGCTTCATGGTCGAGAGGGGGTCGGTTCAGGCCTGGGATTGCGACGCTCGCCACTGCGCGTGCAGGGACTTGAGCGCCTCGCGCGGCAGCCGGGGCATGAACACCGTGTCGATGCGAGGACGCAGGCCGGCCAGCACCGCGTCACGGCTGAGCCCGGGCGCGACCACAAAGGCACACAGCCGGGTGATGGCGGCGTCATCGGGCTGGACGTCGTCGGGCAGGAAGAAGGCCGCATCGACCACGCCCGGCACCGCGCCGATCTGGTGGTTCAGGTAGGCCAGCGAGGTGCGCTTGCCGGCGATGTTCACGAGGTCGGCGTGACGGCCATGCAGCAGGAAACGCCCACCCGGCAGGGGCTCGATCAGGTCGGACAACGGCACCTGCCCCTCGACATGCCCGCCCGAGGCGATGGATCGGTGGTGCGGCGGCTGGCCAGCTGCCCGCTTTCCGTGGAGCCGTAGATTTCGTGCAGCGGTGCGGCAAAGCGCGCTTCGGCCTGGCTGGCCAGATGACCCGACAGGGGCGCGGTGGCCGACAGCAGCAGGTCGGTGGGCGGCAGCGCCAGTCCCGAAGCGAGCAGCGCCTGCAGGTGAAACGGCGTGGTCACCAGCAGCCGCGGCCCCGGCATGGCCGCCAGTGCCGCCACGATGTCCTGAGGATAGAAGGGCTTGCCGGTCCAGAAGGGGCTGCCACTTTGCAAGGCCATCAGGAAGGTCGACTCGAAGCCGTAGCTGTGCTGCACCGGCACAGTCCCGACAATGCCGTGCGGCCGCGCCACCAGACCCAGCCGTTCGGCCTCGACGCGGCCGTTGCGAACCAGGCGCCCCCAGGTCTTGCCGTGGGGTTGCGGCAGTCCGGTCGAGCCGGAGGTGAACAGGATGGCGACCACGCGGTCGGCGGCAAAGGCCGGTACCTGAAGCTCGTCCTGCGGCATCGCCGACAGTGACTCGGGGTAGCCCACACAGGGAAGGCCCTGGCTGTCGAAGGTGCTGTCGGTCAGGCAGACCACGTCCGGATGGGCGGCGCGGATGCGTTGCAGGGTTTCGGGCGACTGCGAGGCCGGCTGCAGGCTGACACGCTCATCCAGCAGGCCGGCCACAAAGCCGACCGCGAAGCGGTAGCGGTCCTGGCAAACGTTGAGCAGGTGGCCACTGACGGGCAGGATGCGAAGCAGGGCACGGGCGTCGGCCAGCAGGTCGCGCAGCCGCCGCTGTCCCTGCGGCCCCCAGGCGACCACCGAGTCCAGGTCGGTCACCGGGGACAGGGGCACCTGAACATTCGGGGTCATGGTGCGGAATCCGACTGGTGCTGGCGCCAGGCACGCACCGCGTCGGCCAGGGTGGAGCGCTCGCCGGGCGGCAGGACCCGGCAGCGCACCAGGAACTCGCCGACAAACATCAGGCCGATCAGCGGCGCGCCCAGCAGGTTGGCAAAGAAGGACCAGGTGGCCGGGCTGGCCAGCAGGAAGAGCGCCGTCGACATGGCGGCCATGCCCAGGAAGAACAGCGTCCAGGCCAGGGTCACCCCGCGCGTGTAGTCGACCTGTCGCTCGCTGAGCGTGCCGCCATGCAGGCGCCGCGCCATCTGGGTCACCAGGGGTTCGCCCGGACCACCGAGGCTGCGGCCGAACAGCGCGGCCAACATGACGTAGATGCCCAGCTGCTGGACGAAGTACAGCAGGGCCACCTGGGTTTTCAGCAAGGGCCACAGCCAGGCCAGCAGTGCCAGCGCAGCCAGTGCCCCGGCCAACGCCAGGCCGCGGTTCGGTATCCGCCACAAGCCCAGGGCCAGCGCCAGGCCCAGCGGCAGCAAGGCCAGGGCCGCACCCCAGCCCGAGGACTCGCCGCTGGCACTGGTGACATGCGCCGCGACCGCCCAGGCCACCCCCAGCACGACCACGCCCGTCAGGCGAAGCAGCCGCACCGGAGCTGCACTCATTGGGTGCGTTGGGATGCAATGTGCGCGGTCAGCGCGCGCAGGGACGCGAAGATGCGCTCGTTGTTCTCGTCATCGGACGGGTCGATGTCGGCCGGTGCCACATCCAGGTTCAGGGCCTCGACGATCAGCTGGGCCACCTCGGGCAACAGGGCGTCGACGGTTTCGGGCGAGATAGGGGTAGACATGGCAGGCGTGAAGCGAAATCGGTGACCGGCAGACGCCCGCCGGGCGGGACGCAAGGACACACCGCCAGGCGATCCCCTGGGACCGTCTTTGCCGGCGCTCCCCTGCCGGTGTCGTGGGGATCTCCCGGTATTTTACGGGCTGCCGCCCAGGGCGCCGGCAGCTTCCTACAATGCGTCGACCGACCGGATCCGCCGTGCCCTCCTCGCCCACACCCGCCCACGTCAGCGCCATCACCGTCACCTCGGCCCTCGGTCCGGGCGTGCGGGCCCTGACCGAGGCCCTGCCGGCTGGTCGCAGCGGCCTGCAGGCCCTGGATGACCGCCCCCTGGGGCGCTACCCGCCACCGACGGGTTTGCCGACCTGGGTCGGCCGGGTCGAAGGGCTGGAGACCCCATTGCCCGAACCCTGGCAGACCTGGGACTGCCGCAACCACCGCCTGGCCTGGCAGGCGCTGCAGGCCGACGGCTTTGCCGGAGCGGTGCGCGCGGCAGTGGAGCGCCACGGGGCCAGCCGGGTCGCGCTGGTGCTGGGAACGTCCACGTCCAGCATCGGGGCCACCGAAGACGCCTACCGTGGCCTGGCGCTGGGCGAACCGTTTCCCTCGGGCGACGCCGCCCGCCGCCTGTACGGCCTGCATGCCCTGGTGCACTTCGTGCGCGAGGTGCTCGGACTGGGTGGCGTGGCGCAGACGGTGTCGACCGCCTGCACCTCCAGCGCCAAGGCCTTCTGCACCGCCGAACGGCTGCTGAGACTGGACCTGGCCGATGCCGTGGTGGTCGGCGGCGCCGACTCGCTGTGCGGCAGTGTGCTGTTTGGGTTCCATGCGCTGCAGCTGGTCTCCCCCGAACCGTGCCGCCCCTTCGACCGGCGACGCCAGGGCATCAACCTGGGCGAGGCGGCGGGTTTCGCGCTGCTCGAACGTGGCCCCGGCCGCCTGCAGCTGCTGGGCTGGGGCGAATCGAGCGACGCCCACCACATGTCGGCGCCCCATCCACAGGGACTGGGCGCGGAGCAGGCGCTGGACCAGGCGCTGGACCAGGCCGGGCTGGACGCGGATGCGATCGACTTTGCCCACCTGCACGGCACCGCCACGCCACAGAACGACGAGGTCGAGGCGGCCCTGCTGCTGCGCCGCTTTGGTGCGCACACCCACGCTGCGTCGACCAAGGGCATGACCGGCCACACCCTGGGGGCGGCCGGCATCCTTGGCACCGCCTTCTGCCTGCATGCCCTTCAAACCGGCTGGATGCCCGGCACGGCGCAGACCACCGAGCCCGATCCGGCGTTCGGCGGACGGATTGCCCTGGCGCCCCGTCAGGCCCAGGTGCGTGTGGCGGCCTGTCATGCTTTCGGTTTCGGGGGCACCAACTGCGTGCTGCTCTGGGGCAGGGGCGTCCCGGGGGGATCCGCCGATGCGTGAGCGCCGCGCCTGGATCGAAGGCATCGGGCTCTGGGCGCCCACCCTGCCCGACTGGGCTGCGGCCGCCCGGGCCTGGCGCCGTGGCGAGGTACCACCCGGTCCGGCGCAGCGCCTGCCGGCCCCCGCCGATCTGCCGCCCGCCGAGCGACGGCGCGCTGCTGTCGGTGTTCAGCTCGGCCCATGGCGACCAGCCGGTGATCGACCAGCTGTGCCAGACCCTGGCCGAGCAGCCACTGCTCATGTCACCCACCCGGTTCATCCACTCCATCCACAACGCCGCCAGCGGTGCCTGGAGCCAGGCCAAGGCCTGCCACCGCGGCAGCACCGCCATCAGCGCTGGCGAGCACAGCCTGGCCCATGGGCTGCTGGAGGCACTGGTGCTGTGCGCCAGCGAGCACTCGCCGGTGCTGCTGGTGGCCTTCGATACGGCCGCCACCGGCCCCCTGATGCAGCTGGTACCGGCCAGGGCCTCCATGGCCCTGGCCCTGGTGCTGGCCCCGGAAACGCAGCAGCGGCATGCATGCGCGCTGGACTGGCGGCTCGACACCGGCAGCGCGGCCATCTCGGCCACCGCCCGCCATCCGGTCAGCGCGGCCCTGGCCGACCATGGCATGGCAGCCGCCCTGCCCTTGCTGGAGGTGCTGGCCCTGGCGCAGCCCGCAACGGTCGCGCTGCCACTGGACCCCGGCCTGAACCTGCACCTCGGGCTGCAGCCACCGGCGTCGACCTGACCCCGGCAGCGGGCGATGGCACAGCGGGCGACAGGGACACTGGCCGGAGCCACCGGGCTTCACGCGATACTGCGCACATGACCCACGAAACCACCACCCCGCACGACGTCGTCATCCTTGGCGGGGGTCTGGCCGGCCTGAGCCTGGCGTTGCAACTGCGCAGCCGCATGCCCGACATCGACGTGCTGGTTCTGGAGCGCCGCACCCTGCCACTGCCCGAGGCGGCACACAAGGTGGGCGAATCGACGGTCGAAATCGGTGCCCGCTACTTCGAGCACGTGCTGGGGCTGGGAGAACACCTGCGCCAGCACCAGCTGCGCAAGTTCGGCTTCCGCTTCTTCTTCAGCGAGGGCCGGCGCGACCTCGACCGGGTCACCGAAATCGGGGCCAGCCGGCACCTGTCGGTCCCCAGCTACCAGATCGACCGCGGCATCTTCGAGAACTTCCTGGCCGCCGAGGCCCAGCGCCGTGGCATCCGCTTCGTGCAGACGGCCCTGGTGCGCCAGGTCGCCCTGTCCGA
>JALOSN010000463.1 GCA_025458415.1 Hydrogenophaga sp. | reverse complement strand
GCGCTGGTGCGCGTCTCGGGGGCCACGGCCAGGATGCCGCCGACCTGTGAGGTGATCGCCTGCGCGTCGCTTTCCTTGAACGAGGGGGCGCCACCGCCCCAGCCGCCCGGGCCCAGGCGCTGGCCGGGCCGTATCTGCAGCAGGTTGGTGCCCAGGCCCGAAATCTGGCTCTGCACCGCCTGCGTGGCACCGTTGCCCACCGTCACCATGGTGATCACGGCGCTGACGCCGATGACGATGCCGAGGATGGTCAGGAAGGAGCGCAGCAGGTTGCGGCGGATGGAGCGCAGCGCCAGCACCAGGGTGTTAAGCCACATGGCCGGCTCCCTCGGGTTGCGGCTGGCGCAGCAGGTGCGGCTGCGGGTTGCGCGTGATGCCCCGGTCCACATTCAGGCGCCAGAGCAGCTCCATGATCTCGTGGCTGCGCTGGGTGTCCAGGTTGCCGGTGGGCTCATCGGCCAGCAGCACCTGCGGTTCGGTGACGATGGCGCGGGCGATCGCCACCCGCTGCTGCTGACCACCCGAGAGCTCGCCCGGTGTGTGGTCTTCCCAGCCCTTGAGGCCGACCTGTTCCAGCGCGGCACGCGCGGCGGCGTGGCGCCGGGCGGCGGGTTCACCGCGGTAGATGGCGGGTTCACCGCGGTAGATCAGCGGCAGTTCCACGTTCTCCAGCGCCGAGGTGCGCGCCAGCAGGTGGAAGCCCTGGAACACAAAGCCGAATAGCGCCGGCGCAGGCGCGCCCGCTCGTCGCGCGAGAGGGATTCGACGTGCACGCCGCGGAACTGGTAGTGCCCGCCACTGGGTTGGTCCAGACAGCCAAGCATGTTCATGGCGGTGGACTTGCCCGACCCGCTGGGACCCATGATGGCCACAAAATCGCCCTGCTCGATGTCCAGGTCCACCCCCTTGAGGGCCTGGAAGGCGGTGTTGCCCTCACCGTACACCTTGGTGATGCCGCGCAGGCGGATCAGGGGCGGAGCGTGGGGGCTCGGACGATCCGGCGCCGGGCCGCCCCCAGTCGGATCAGCCCCCTCGGGGGGCAGCGACCCGCGCAGCGGAGGAGCGTGGGGGCTCATGGATTGGCCGCCCGCTGATCGATGATCACCTCCAGGCCCTCGCGCAAGCCTTCGCCGCTGACCTCGGTGTTGCGGCCATCGGTGATGCCGGTCTTCACCGACATCTGCACCGGCTGGCCGTCCTGCAACACCCAGATCTGGCGCTGGCCCGGCACGCGGTTGTTGGTGGTGGCGCGTTTCGGGGCACCCGCGGTCGGCGGCCTGGGCATGAGCCTGGACAGCACGCTGCCCTGGCCTTGTGCCGCTCCCCCGTTGGCCGCAGGCGTGAAGCGCAACGCGGTGTTGGGCACCACCAGCACCCCCTTGGCCTCCTTGGCCACGATGGTGGCGGCAGCGGTCATGCCGGGCCGCAGGCTGAGGTCCTGGTTGTCGACATCCAGGGTGGTGGTGTAGGTGACCACATTTTCCGTCTTGGTCGAGCCGAAGGCCACCCGCTGGATGGTGGCCGGGTAGCGCCGCGAGGGGAAGGCGCTGACGGTGAAGGTGGCGGCCTGGCCGACCTGAACGTTGCCCACATCGGCCTCATCCACCGCCACGTCCAGCTTGAGCTGGGTCAGGTCCTCGGCCACCGAGAACAGTGTCACTGCCTGGAGTGAGGCGGCCACGGCGTTGCCCGGGTCGACCGAGCGCGTCAACACCACGCCGTTGATGGGCGAGCGGATCGAGGCCTTGGACAGGTTGGTCTCGTTGGTCGACAGCGTGGCGCGCACCTGGTCGACCCCGGCGCGGGCCGCGGCTTCGCTGGCCACCGCGCGGTCCAGCGCGGCGCGGGCGCTGTCGAGCTCGGTGGCCGAGGGAACCTTGCCGCCGGACAGGCGCGCCACTTCCTCGTAGCGTGCCAGTGTGGCCTGGGCCTCTTTCACGGTGGCACCGGCCTGCGCCAGCTGTGCCTGCGCCGACGCCAGCGCGGCGCGCGCCTGCGTGACCTGGTCCTGCAACTTGGCGGTATCGAGTTCGACCAGCACCTGGCCGGCCGATACGCGGTCGTTCACATCGACGAACACCCGCTTGACGGTGCCCGAGAGTTCGCTGCCGATGTTGACCGCACGGGTGGGCTGCAGCGTGCCGTTGGCCGAAACGGTCAGTGTGACGTCACCCTTCTTCAGGGCCTCGGTCACGAAGGCGGGGGCGGCCTTGGCCTGCTGCCGGGTCTGCCAGTGGTTCCAGCCGAACGCGATCAGCGCGACCGCGACCATCGCCAGCCACAAGGACGGCCGACGCCACCAGCGCGGAGGATGGTCGTCGCCCAGCAGGGCCTTCACGTCGGCGGAGGAGTCGGTTCTGGCGTTCATGGCATCGGAAACAGGGGGGTCAGCGGTGCTGGCCACGCTGTCCTGGGCGGCAAGCAGGCTGCGCTGCGTGTCGAGCACGGTGCGAAAGTCGATCAGCCCGCTCTCGTAGCGCTGGCGGGCCAGCAACTCGGCATTGGCGGCCGCTTCGGCGGCGGCCTGCTGGCGGGCCAGGCGTTCGCGGTTGCCGTCGATCGCCAGCAGCGCGTTTTCCACGTCTTTCAGCGCGTTCAGCACCGCGCCCTGCAGCCCCGCTTCGGCCTGGTCCACAGCGGCCTGTTGGGCCTGGGCCTGCGAGCGCAGGGCCCCACCGTCGAACAGCGGTGCCGACACACCGGCCAGCAGCGAGCGCAGCACCGACGCACCGTCGGTGAGGCTGCCCAGGCCCAGCGCCGCCAGGCCCAGAGAGCCGCTCAGGCGCAGGCTCGGGTAGCGGGCGGCCTCGGCCGCCGACAGGCGCGCCCGTGCGGCCTGCCACTGATCCTCGGCCTGGCGAACGTCGGGGCGCTGGCGCAGGGTGTCGGCGGGAAAGGCCAGCGTCAGGCTGGCCGGCGGTGCCGGGATGGCTGCAACCGGTTCCACCAGGGTCTGCAGCGCACCGGGCGGGCGGCCGGTGAGCACCGCCAGCGCATTGAGCGACTGGCCAATGCCGGCCTGCAGTGCCGGGATCTGCGCACGGGTCTGTTCGGTGGCGGTGATGGCCTGCTCCAGGTCGAGCGAGGAAGCCAGCCCGGCCTGTACCCGCCAGCGCGTGATCTGCAGCGTCTCCTGCTGGGCAGCCAGGTTGCGGCGGGCGATCGCCAGCCGGGCCTGCAGGCCGCGCAGTTCGATGGCGGCCACAGCGGTTTCGGCTGCCAGCGACACCTGCACATCGCCCAGGCTGGCCGCAGCGGCACGGGCGCTGGCCTCGGCGGCGTCCAGGGTGGCGCGGTTGCGACCGAACAGATCGGGTTCCCAGCTGGCATCGAAGCCGGCCTGGTAGCGGGTACTGGCATCCGCGTTGCCGTTCTGGCTGCGTTGTGCCGAGGCCGAGGCGCCGATTGAGGGGCCGTTGGCGGCGGCCTGGGCATCGCGCAGGGCCCGCGCCTGCCGCAGCGCGGCCTGAGCGGCCTGTACACCGGTGTTGGCCCGCAGCGCCTGTGTCACCAGGTCGGTGAGTGTGGGGTCGTTGAAGCGCTGCCACCATTGGGCCAGGCTGTCGGCCTGCTGGCTGGCCGGGGCAGCGACCCACTGTGCAGGCACGGCAGGGCGTTCGGGCGCGGCGGGGGGCTGGCTCGGGCTGGCGCAGCCGCCCATCACCAGCGCCAGCAACAGGGCGGGTGCGGTTGCGATGCTGCGCATTGCCCGGCAGGGTGCTTTGTTCATGATGCCCGCATTGTGCTCGCCGCCGATGGCGCAAGTGCTACCGAAATGTGAAGCAGCAGTAAAGCCAGGGGTTGTTCCGGGGCCGGTTGCATGTCACTGGAACGCCACCTCCGCAAAGCTGCGCAGCTTGCGGCTGTGCAGCTGGTCGACACCGCCGGCGCGCAGCAGCTCCACCGCCCGGATGCCGATGCGCAGGTGCTGGTCGACCCGCTCGCGGTAGAAGTGGTTGGCCATGCCGGG
>JALOSN010000462.1 GCA_025458415.1 Hydrogenophaga sp. | reverse complement strand
TGCCCGCCGGCCCGAGCAGCGAGATGCCCAGTGGCGCTCCGGAACGGTTGGCCAGCGGCAGCGACAGCTGAGGAAAGCCCGACAGGCCGGCCACGCACAACAGCCGGATCGCCCGGTTGCGGTAGTCCTCCAGCGCCGCCTCCGGTTCGCTCACCAGCGGCGCGATGTCGGGCATGGTGGGCAACACCAGCACACCATCGCGGCCCAGCAGGGCACCCAGGTGGGCGCGGAAACGGTCGCGGAAGGCCCGCGATGCCGCAGCCTGGGCATCACTGACCTGGGCGCTCCAGGCGAAACGCTGCGCCACTCCCGGGCCCAGCGGCGGGGTAAAGCGGCGGAGGAAGGCGCCATCCACCTGCCAGGCCTCGATGCCCTGGATGTGGCGGATGTGCCAGTACATGTCGTCGATGCCGTCCAACACCACCCGTGTCGGCCGGGCCTTGCCCAGCACCGACTCGATCTGGCGCCGCGCCGGGGCCAGGGCCTTGACAGCGGCCGTGGTGGCCTGATCCCACAGGTCGGTGGGGGCCAGGAGGCGCACGGTGGCCGGCAGTGGCCGTTCGTCTTCCCCCAGCAGCACATCGGCCACACGGGCGAAGGTGGGTACATCGCGGGTGAACCAGCCGCAGGTGTCCAGGCTGGGCGACAGGTCGAGCGCATCCTGCAGGCTCACCCGTCCGTGGGTGGGCCGCAACCCCACCAGCCCGCAGTGGCTGGCCGGCGCGCGCACCGATCCGCCCGTGTCGGTGCCCAGGGCAAAGTCGCACAGGCGGTGCGAGACCGCAGCCGCCGACCCGGACGAGGAGCCCCCGGCAATGCGGTCGGGCGCCGCCCCGTTGACCGGTGAGCCGAAGTGCGCGTTCTGCCCGTTCATGGAAAAGGCCAGCTCGTCGGTGATGGTCTTGCCACCGAAACGAGCGCCGGCATCCAGCAGCTTCTGCACCGTGGGCGCCGTGCGGTGTGCGGCACCGGCACCGCCGGGTAGGGCATGAAGGCGCGTGCGGGGTCGTGCAGGACGTCGGTGTGTCGGGTCATGGGCGGTTCAGGCGTGGGCGGTTGGGGAGGCCATGGTGGCCGTTTCGGCCACGCGCAGGCAGCGCACACTGTGCCCGGCCTCCAGCCAGGTGATCTCCGGCCGGGTGCTCCGGCAGGCGTCCTGTGCCAGGCCGCAGCGTTCGGCAAAAGCACAGCCGGCCGGCAGCGCCGTCAGATCGGGTGGCGAGCCCGAGATGGTCTCCAGGCGGCTGCCCTTGGCCAGGGCACCGTCGGCGCGGCTGCGCAGCAGGGCCAGGGTGTACGGATGGCGCGGGTTGCGCAGCAGCGTGGCCGCCGGCCCCTCCTCCACGATGCGGCCGGCGTACATCACCGCGATGCGGTCGGCCACCTCCACCGCCGCGCCGATGTCGTGGGTCACAAAAATGACCGACAGGCCCAGCTCGCGCTGCAACTCGCGCAACAGCAGCAGGATCTGGATCTGCACCGTTGCATCCAGCGCGGTGGTCGGCTCGTCGGCCAACAGCAGTTGTGGGTGACAGGCCAGCGCCAGCGCAATCATGGCGCGCTGGCGCATGCCGCCCGACATCTCGTGCGGATAGGCCTGCAGGCGCCGCTCCGGGCTGGGAATGCGCACCCGCTCGAACAGCTGCAGCGCGCGCTGTCGGGCCTGTTCGGCACTCACCGGTTCGTGCCGGCGGATCGCCTCGACGATCTGTGCGCCCACCGGATAGACCGGGTCCAGCGCCAGCAGCGGCTCCTGGAAGATCATCGACGCCACCTTGCCGCGGTAGTCGGCCAGCGCGCGCGGCGACAGGGCCAGCACGTCCTGATCGCCCACCCGCATCTGCCCCTCGATGCGCGTGCGGGCCGCCGGATGCAGGCGCAGCAGACTGCGCAGCGTGACGCTCTTGCCCGAGCCCGACTCACCGATCAGCGCCACCACTTCGCCGCGTTTGACCTTCAGGTCGACACCGTTGACCGCCTCCACCGGCTTCTTGCCGCCGGTGAAGGTCACCCGCAGGTTCTTCACATCGACGAAGGGAGTTTCGTCCTGCCTGGCTGGGCTGTTCATGCGGCCTCCTTGAGTTCGGGTGCGTCGCTGTGTCCGCTGCCGGCCACCTGCATCCAGCAGGCCGCCACCTGGCCACTGGCCACCGGGGCCAGCGTGGGCATGCGCTGAGAGCAGACATCCTGTGCGTGGACGCAGCGCGTGTGGAAGCGGCACCCCGGCGGCGGGTTGATGGGGTTGGGTGGGTCCCCGGCCAGCGGTGGCTCCTCGGTCCGTTTGTCGGGGTCCATCGACGGGATGGACGACAGCAGCGCACGCGTGTAAGGGTGGGCGGGCTGCTCGAACAGGGTCTCGCTGTCGCCGATCTCGGCCACCTGCCCCAGGTACATCACCATCACCCGGTCGCTCATGTAGCGCACCACATTCAGGTCATGGCTGATGAAGACATAGGTCAGGCCGAACGCTTCTTTGAGGTCGAGCAGCAGGTTGAGCACCTGCGCCTCGACCGACTTGTCCAGCGCCGATACCGCCTCGTCCAGGATGATCAGGCGCGACTGCAGCGCAAGCGCCCTCGCAATGTTCACGCGCTGGCGCTGACCGCCCGAGAGCTCGTGCGGGTAGCGCTCGGCAAATCGGCGTGGCTCCAGACCCACCCGGGCCAGCAGGTCGCGCGCGCGCTCAACGGCTTCGCGGTGCGGTACGCCGTGTACCTGCGGTGCAAAGGCGATCGAGTCCTCCATGGTCAGACGAGGATTCAACGACGCGTAGCTGTCCTGGAACACCATCTGCGTCTGGCGCCGGAACTGCTTGAGCGGC
>JALOSN010000045.1 GCA_025458415.1 Hydrogenophaga sp. | reverse complement strand
ACGCACGCCAGCCTCCGCCGTGCTGCGCCAAGCGGCAGAAGCCATGGACCGGCAACTGGCCTCGGCCTGGTCCAGTCGCGGTCCGGACAGCCCTCTGCGTTCACCGGAAGAGGTACTTATCCTGGCCAGCATCATTGAGAAGGAAACCGGCCTCGCCGACGACCGGCCCATGGTCGCCGGCGTATTTGTCAATCGCCTGCGCATCGGGATGCGCCTGCAGACCGACCCGACCGTCATCTACGGCCTGGGCGAATCGTTTGATGGCCGCCTGCTTCGCGTACACCTGCAGACTGACAACCCCTACAACACCTACACGCGCGCCGGGCTGCCACCCACACCGATCGCGTTGCCCGGGGAAGCCTCTCTGATGGCCGCAGTCCGTCCTGCCAAGACGAAAGCCATGTACTTTGTTTCCCGTGGAGACGGATCGAGCCAATTCAGTGCCACGTTGGACGAGCACAATGCGGCGGTGCGGCGCTACATTCTCAACCGCTGATCGACCATGGGCGACCATCAACATCCGGCCGGTCATGGCCTTTTCATCAGCTTCGAAGGCATCGATGGCGCGGGAAAGTCAACCCACATCAACGGTTTGGCCGATGCGTTTCGCGCACTGGGCCGGACAGTGACCCTCACGCGGGAGCCCGGCGGCACGCCACTGGCCGAAAAACTGCGGGCGCTGGTGCTCAACGATGCCATGGATCCCTTGTGTGAGGCCTTGCTGATGTTTGCAGCACGCCGCGACCACCTTCGCCAGGTGATCGAGCCGGCGCTGGCCCGGGGCGACGTGGTGTTGTGCGATCGGTTCACCGATGCAACATTTGCCTACCAGGGGTATGGCCGGGGTTTTGATCTGGATGTGCTGGGGCAGCTGGAGCGTTGGGTGCAAGGCCGCGACGACAGCGACAGGCTGCGGCAGCCGGACCTGACCATCTGGTTCGACCTCGATCCGTCGGTGGCTGCCGCACGCCTGGCAAGCGCGCGATCCCCCGACCGCTTCGAATCATTGCCGGTCGAGTTTTTTGCTCGGGTGGCCGAAGGGTACCGACAGCGCCAACGGGGGGATGTTGGCCGATTTGCCCGGCTGAACGCCGATCAACCCGTGTCGCAGGTGTGGCGTTCGGTTTTGTCCGCTGTGGTGTCGCGAGGCTGGCTGCCGGCCCAGTCCCTGTCGTGAGCGTACCGTCTCCCCTCGCGCCCTGGCTGCAGCAGCAGCTGAATACGCTGGTTCGCCAGCGGGGGCATGCCTTCCTGCTGCATGGCCCGTCCGGACTGGGGCAATACGAACTGGCACTGGCACTGGCGCGGGCCTGGTTGTGCGAGCAACCGGGCGAGCAGGGCGCCTGCGGCTCCTGCAACAGCTGTCATGCCATCGATGTGCGGACCCACCCGGACATGGCCGTTCTGCTGCCGGAGACCCTGAGCCTTGAGCTGGGCTGGCCGCTTGACGAGAAAACCCAGAAAGAGCTGGAAGACAAGAAACGCAAGCCCAGCCGGATGATCCGCGTCGAATCGGCCAGGGACGTCATCGCCTTCACGCAGCTCACCCGGGCCCGGGGGGCTTCCAAGGTGGTGATGGTGTACCCGGCAGAGCAGATGAACACGGAGTCGGCCAACACTTTGCTCAAGACGTTGGAGGAGCCCACCGGTGATGTGCGCTTCATCCTTGCTTCCGAGGCCGCCCACCAATTGTTGCCGACCATCCGCAGCCGCTGCCAGGCCCACGCGCTTCAATGGCCGGAACCCGCGGTGGCACTGACCTGGCTGCAACGGGTGCTGGAGGGCGAAAACCTGCCCTCAGCCGATCAGCGCTCGCTGCAAACCTGGCTGCGGGCCGCCGGAGGTCGCCCGCAAGATGCGCTGAACTGGGGGCGAACGGGCCTGACCGAATCGACCTGGTCACGCCTTCCCAGGGCCATGGCAGCAGGCGACTGGGCTCTGTTGGCGGACTGGCCGGCGAGCCGTCAGCTGGACGTGATGCAGAAGCTCTGCCACGATCTGATGGCTGTGGCAACGGGTGGCAGTCCGCGCTTCTTTGATGCGGCCCATCTGCCACCTCCCCCCCCTTGGGCAGTGCTGGCCCGCTGGTCGCGCGAACTGCTGGAGGCTGCCCGCACCGTGGATCACCCGTTCCAGCCCGCACTGACCCAGCAGGCCTGGGCGGCGCGCACGCGCGAACGGCTGGGCACCGTCTGATCCCTTCGTGATCGACACCACACTGAGGCGTTTCGGGTGCCTCGTGCCTGGTATGGCGGGGGTGAATGCCGGTAAACTTCAGCGTCATGAGCACGCCCAATGCGTCTTCCGGAGCAGCCCGGCCCAGCGTCATTCAGCTTTCCATCAAGGAGAAGGCTGCGCTGTACGCGGCGTACATTCCCCTGTTTTCGGACGGCGGCATCTTCATTCCGTCCTCGCGCGACTACCGCCTGGGTGACGATGTATACGTGCTGCTGAGCCTGCCGGACGATCCGCAGCGTTACCCGGTGGCCGGCAAGGTGGCCTGGGTCACCCCGGCCAAGGCGCAGGGTGGCCGTACCCAAGGCGTGGGCATACGCTTTCCTGCCGATGAAAAGTCGCGCCTGCTCAAACTCAAGATTGAAGAGATCCTCGGCGCCAATCTCGGCTCCGACCGCCCGACCCAGACCATCTGAGGCCGCACCGGATTCCGGCGCGAGATGTCCACCTGAGGCGCCGGCATGTGGCGCTGGCAGTCCTGCCACTTTCCCGCTCCCATGTTCACCGACTCCCACTGTCACCTCAGCTTCCAAGAGCTCGCCTCCCAGCTGCCCGAGATTCAATCCGCCATGCGGCAAGCCAGGGTGACCCGGGCGCTCTGCATCTGCACCACGCTGGAAGAGTTCGACCAGGTTCACGGTCTGGCCCTGGACCATGACAACCTATGGGCCACCGTGGGGGTGCACCCGGACAACGAGGATGTGCGCGAGCCGACGCTGTCCGATTTGGTTGACCGGGCCGCCCTGCCCAGGGTGATCGGGATCGGAGAAACAGGGTTGGACTACTACCGGCTGGGCAGTCGCAGTGTCGCGGACATGCAATGGCAGCGCGAACGGTTTCGGGTTCACATCCGCGCCGGGCGCCAGACCGGCTTGCCGCTGGTCATCCACACCCGCAGCGCATCCGCCGACACCTTGGCCATCCTGAAGGAGGAGGGGGGCTTTCAGTCAGCCTCCAGCAATGGCGAACCGGTTCGGGGGGTTTTTCACTGCTTCACCGAAACGGCCGATGTGGCCCGGTCCGCCCTGGAACTTGGCATGTACATTTCGTTCTCAGGGATCATCACTTTCCGCAATGCGTCCGAGTTGCGCGAGGTGGTCCGGATGGTGCCGATGGACCGCATCCTCATCGAAACCGACAGCCCCTACCTGGCCCCGGTTCCCCACCGCGGCAAGACCAACACACCGGCCTGGGTGCCCCATGTCGCGGCGCAGGTCGCCGAACTCAAGGGCCTGCCCCTGGAGGTCGTCGGGCAGATCACCAGTCGCAATTTTGACCATTTGTTTGATCAGGTGAGCGCTTGATCCGACGGGATTCAATCATGACAAAACACTTCAGGAAACTCAAAAACCTGTTTGTTTTGATTGCGATTTTCTCCTCTGTCGCCTGGGCCCAGACGTCGTCCTACGACGCTTTCTTCTCGGCTGTCCAGCGGGACAACGAATCGGTCGTGATCGCACTGGCCCTGCGCGAATTCGATCTCAACACGCGCAGCCCGGATGGCGAACACGGACTGATCATGGCCTTGCGCGCAGGGTCGCTGAAGGTGGCCGACTTTCTGGTCGGGCAGCCCGGCGTGGATGTCGATGCGCGCAACCAGCATGACGAAAACGCCCTCATGATGGCCAGCCTGAAGGGGCACCAATCGCTGGTGCGCCAGCTGATCGAACGTGGCGCACAAGTCAACAAACCCGGCTGGACACCTCTGCACTACGCGGCCTCGAACGGGAACCCGCAGAGTCTGGAGATTGCACGGCTGCTGCTGGAGCATCACGCCTACATCGATGCGGCGTCGCCCAACGGCACGACACCCCTGATGATGGCTGCCCACTACGGGTTGCCGGCTCTGGTGGATCTGCTGCTGGAGGAGGGCGCCGACCCTCTGTTGCGCAACCAGCAAGGCCTGACCGCCATCGACTTTGCCCGACGTGCGGGACGCGCCCGCGATGTCGAGGCCATCGCGGCCCAGATCCGCAAGCGCCAGCCGTCCGGTCGCTGGTAAGGCCTGCCTGCACACGCCGGCTACCGCCGGGCCGCCTGTCTACGTGCAATTACGTAAAGACGTTGGGGGCTTTTGCGCTTCCAATCGGTGCAACCCGGTGGAGCCAGTTGAGAGCTTTCGACACACCGGGCCAATGCACCGCCCGGAAGCCGGGCCTCGAACGAAACCGGAGACAAGCACCATGAGTCGCAAAGACACACAGGACATCATCGGAGGGGTTGCACTCGCCGCGCTGGGCGTGTTCGCGGCGGTTTACGCCCAGCGCTACGAGTTTGGCGATGTGCAGAGAATGGGCGCCGGGTACTTCCCCGTGGTTTTGGGCATCATCCTGACCGTGTTGGGCATTCTGATTGCCCTCCCAGCCTTCTTTCGGCGAGGTGACGCCATCAGGGGGGAGTGGAAGAACCTGTTTTTCGTCATCGCGAGCGTGGTGGTTTTTGCCCTGACCCTCAAGCTGCTGGGCCTTATTCTGGCCACGATGGTTTCGGTGGTGGTCTCTTTGATTCCCGAGCAGGAGACTCGCCTGAAAGGCAGCCTGCTCGTCGCCGCAGGCATCTCACTGCTCACCTACCTGATTTTCAGCCTGGGCCTCGGAATGGTCCTGCCCGTGTGGCCCTGGAGCCCTTGAGATACCCGAACAAACATCGCTTGACCGCATACAAAAAATCAAGAGGCAACCATGGACGTCATCAATGGCTTGTGGGTCGGAGTTCAATCGGCCCTGCAGCCCACCACGCTGCTTTACTGCTTCATCGGCGTATTCATCGGCACCCTGATCGGTGTCCTGCCTGGCATCGGCGCTATGGCGACCATCTCATTGCTGCTGCCGATCACCTACCACATCCCACCCACCGCCGCCATTGTGATGCTGGCGGGTGTCTACTATGGCGCGCAATACGGGGGATCGACGGCATCCATCCTGCTCAACCTTCCAGGTACCCCTTCTTCGGCCGTGGCGTGCCTGGATGGCTATCCCATGGCCAAACAGGGCAGGGCAGGCGTTGCCCTTTTCGTGACCACCATTGCCTCCTTCGTCGGGTCGATGCTGGGCATTCTGGTTCTGGTGTTGTTTGCACCGAGCATTGCGGAGCTGGGCCTCAAGTTCGGACCTGCAGAGTATTTCTCTCTGATGCTGCTTGGCCTCGTGGCGGCGACCACCATGGCTTCGGGTTCACCCACCAAGGGCTTGGCGATGGTCGCCCTGGGCCTCTTGCTGGGGACCGTTGGCACGGATGTGAACTCGGGAACCGCCCGTTTCGACTTCGGTGTTCCCGAGTTGATGGACGGGATCAATCTGGTGGCGCTTGCCATGGGCGTTTTCGGCATTGCCGAGGTTGCTGGGGGCATCAACCAGAAACGTGAGGGAGTCGTCACCCAGAAATTCACCATGCGCACCATGATGCCTACGGGCAAGGACATGCGCGAATCCGTGGCGCCCATGCTCCGGGGAACCGGCATCGGCAGTTTTCTCGGCGCCTTGCCTGGTACAGGGGCCACCATCGCATCCTTCATGGCTTATGCGGTTGAGAAAAAGGTAGCCAAAGACCCGACGCGGTTCGGAAATGGGGCGATCGAAGGTGTGTCGGCGCCGGAAGCGGCGAACAACGCCGCTGCGCAGACGGCGTTTGTGCCCACCTTGTCGCTCGGCATCCCAGGTGATGCGGTGATGGCGTTGATGCTGGGTGCCCTGATCATCCATGGCATTCAACCAGGCCCCTTGCTGATGACCCAGCAGCCCGAGCTGTTCTGGGGGTTGATTGTCAGCTTTGGCCTTGGAAACATCATGCTGGTCATTCTCAACCTGCCCATGATCGGCATGTGGGTGGCGATCCTGCGCATTCCTTACCGCGTGCTGTACCCGGCCATACTGGTGTTCATCAGCCTGGGGGTCTACAGCGTGAACAACAACACCTTTGATGTTCTGATGGTGGCCGGAATCGGTGCCGTGGGATACCTGCTGGCAGTGCTCAAGTTTGAAGCAGCACCTCTGATGCTTGGCTTTGTGCTGGGGCCGCTGATGGAGGAGAACCTGCGCCGTGCCATGCTCCTCTCGCGTGGTGACTTGATGACTTTCGTGGACCGCCCGATCAGTGCCGGCGTGCTGTTCTGCTGCGTGGCCTTGTTGCTGTGGTCTGCCTGGTCTGGTCTCAAGGCCTTCGCCAGGGCTTCCGAGCGCAAGGACGATTTTCCGGAAGCTCAGTCCTGATAGATGATCAGCAGCTTCGCATGAACAAGGCGCTCATGACCCTGAGGGGCCATGGGCGCTTTTAACTCTGCCATAACATTCTACAATGTATATTATGTTAAGTTAATCAGTGCATGGGCATCCAGAGGCTGCCGGCCTGCTTCTTGCTGCAAGCTGGCCAGCCGCCGTCAACACCCCGGGCAAACACCAGCCTGGTGCGCAAGCCGGCAACCCTCCTCAGACCTACAATCGTCGCACCCTGTCGTAGCGTTGGATCTGGCAGATCCTTCCATTCATCGAAACTTCCGAAACTTCACATGAAACACCTGTTTCTCTCCCTGGGCATCATCGGCGCCGTTTCCCTGACCGCATGTGGCAAATCCGAAGCTCCAGCGCCAGCTCCTGCCCCGGCCACCTCCCAGGCGCCGGCACCCGCCCCAGCGGCCTTGCCCGAGCTGCGTGTGGCCATCGACCCGACCTATGAGCCTTTCACCTTCAAGACGGCCGATGGCAAACCCACCGGTTTCGACGTCGATATCGCCGAAGCCATCTGCAACGAAATCAAGCACCAATGTGTGTACGTCGAACAGGTCTGGGACAGCATGATCCCGGGGCTGCAGGCCAAGAAATACGACGTCATCATCAGTTCCATGTCGATCACCGACGAGCGCAAGCAGGTGGTGGATTTCTCCGACAAGTACTACAACACGCCCAGCCGCATCGTGGTGAAGTCCGACACCCCGTTCACCGACCTGTCGTCGCTCAAGGGCAAGAACATTGGCGTGCTCAAGGGAAGTACCCAGGAGAAATACGCCATGGGTGAGCTCAAGCCGGCAGGTGTCAATGTCATTCCGTACGAGGCTCAGGATCAGGTCTATCTGGACGTCCGTTCCGGTCGTCTGGATGGCACGGTCGCCGACACCGTGGAAGTGACGGGCGGCTTCCTGAGCAAACCGGAAGGGGCAGGCTACGGGTTCGTCGGACCGGTCCTGTCCGATGTCAAGTACTT
>JALOSN010000044.1 GCA_025458415.1 Hydrogenophaga sp. | reverse complement strand
CCGTGCGCGGCAGCGCCTGTACCTGACCCACGCCCAGACCCGCATGCTGCATGGCCAGACGCGCTACAACCTGCGCAGCCGCTTCTTTGACGAGCTGCCACCCGAGGGCCTGAAGTGGCTGACGCCGCCCCAGCCCGCCTGGAGCGCCAGTGGTGTGCCATCGGGCTGGGGGACGGCGTCGCGGGCAGGAACGCCTGTGGCCCAGCCTGCCTGGTCACCCGGCTGGACGACCCGTGGCGCCGCGGCCGCACCGGCACCCGAACCCGACCGTGGTACCGACATCCGTGCCGGCATGCAGGTGTTTCACAACAAATTTGGCGAGGGCAAGGTGCTGTCGGTGGAAGGGGCTGGACCCGACGCGCGGGCCGACGCGCGGGCGCAGGTCAGTTTTGTGCGCCATGGCGTCAAGTGGCTGGCCCTGTCGGTGGCCAGGCTGACGCCGGTCACCGACTGACGCAGGCGCGCCGCGTTCACGCCTTCGCGGTGGCTGCCGGTGGTTCGGTGGCTGCCTGCACTTTGCCCTGCTCCACCTGCATGGACAGGTCCAGCAGCACGGCCTTGCTGGTGTAGTAGCGGTCCAGTCGCCATTCGGCGATCACGGCCAGGGCCAGCTCGAAGTCCGCATAGCCCAGCTTGTACAGGTCGGCCAACTGGAAGGGGGTTTCGGACTCCAGTGCCAGCACGAGGCGGGACAGGGTTTCAGCGGTGCTGTTCGTGGGGTTGGCTTCGATCAGCTTACGGGCTTTCTTGACGGCTCGCATCAGAACATCTCCAGGGGTTGGTCATGCATACCGTGGTACGCAGGGTTCTCCCGAGGATATCTGCTGGGCGCCCGGATTTCGTGAATGACGGATGACAGAAAAATGACAGATCGGCGGGTCGTGGAGGGTGGTCTGCGCTTCAGGGCATCGGCTTGCGCAGCAGTCCCTCGCCCATGCGCACCAGCCGCCCCCCCGTGATGCCTGGCAACAGGGTCGTGCCCGGGGGGGTCAGCACGATGATGGTGGATCCGTGCTCGAACCACCCCATTTCCTCTCCCCGACGGTAACGGGCGTCGCAGGGCAGTTCGTGGGGACCGCGGTAGCGCAGGTTCAGCGGGACGTCCAGCGCGTGCAGCCGCATGCTGGCCACCAGCACGGCGGCCACCGGCACCAGCAGCATCCATTGGCCATCGGGCAGTTGCAGGTGGAGTACAGCGCGCTCGTTCTTGCAGAACAGCCGCTCCACGCGGGTGAGTGCGATCGGGTTGACGTTCCACGTGTCGCCGCTGATGTAGGTGACGTGGGCCAGGCGCGCGTCGTCGGGCGCATGGAATCGGTGGTACATGGCCGACGTCAGCCGCAGGGTCACGAAGCTGCCACCGGCCAGCCGGCCGGCCCATTCACGCGCCCTCATGGAGTCGCCCAGCAGGTCGTCGAGCCGGTAGGGGAAGCCTTTGGCCTGGAACACCTGGGAGCGGCCCGCTTCGCCGACTTCGATCGGGCCGCACGCGCCCACGATGCCATCGCTGGGACTCACGATGATGGTCGCTGAGGAGTCCACCGGTCGAGCCCCCGGTTTGAGCTCGCGCGTGAAGCATTCGTGCAGGCTTCGAAAGTCGGTGTGCCGGGCTTCGCTCAGGTCCAGTGTGGTGAAGCGTGTCCAGAGCCACAGGCAGGATCGATAGACCCAGGGGTGGCGGATGCGGCTGATCCAGCCAACCAGGTGGGTGGCCGTGATGCGGGGGATGCGGTTGGTCAGCAGGAAGTTGAGGTCTTCTTGCAGGCCAAGACCGCGAACGTGTTGCAGGAGTTTCATGCCGTTGTCACTTCAAGGCCATACAAGACAGGGGCGGCCGTTCCGCAGGAGTCTTCTTCCATGTCCGTTCTTCCCTACGCCCTGCCACTGGGTGCCCTGGCGCTGGGCTGGCCCCTGTTGAGCCAGCGCATTGCCCTGTCGCGGGCCAAGCACCGGTCGCTGGCAGGACACTCGCGCATGGCCAAGCGCCTGGCCCGCTGGCTGCCGGCCTACCACTACGACGAACACGAGTTCTTCCGTTGCGATGGCGCTGATGAGTCCGTCGCTCAGCGGCGGGAAGTCGCCTTCGAGGCCCTGGCGAATGCCTATGCGCACCGCTACGCGCGCACCCTGGCGCTGACACGCCAGGCCCGTGAAGGCCTGGCCGACCTCCAGCTGACCGGCAGCTACCGTGTGCCATTCCAGTTTGCGCACACCGTGCGTCGCCGGCTTCCCGTGGGCGCCTTCGTGGCATCGGCCGAGGGCCACAGCCTGACCGACCTGGACGGCAACCGGTTCATCGACCTGACGGGCTCCTATGGTGTCAACGTGATGGGCGTCGACTTTTACAAGGACTGCATGGCCGAAGGTCTGCGCATGGCCGAGTCGCTGGGGCCGGTGCTGGGCGCCTACCACCCTTGCGTGGCCGACAACGTGGCGCGGCTGCAGGCCATTTCCGGACTCGACGAGGTGTCGTTCCACATGTCGGGGACCGAGGCGGTGATGCAGGCGGTGCGGCTGGCGCGTTACCACACCGGGCGCAAGTACCTGGTGCGCTTCTGCGGCGCCTACCACGGCTGGTGGGACGACGTGCAGCCGGGGCCAGGCAACCCGATGCCGCCGCGCGAGACCTACACCCTGGCCGACATGAGCGAGCGCAGCCTGCAGGTGTTGCGACGCCGGCGCGACATCGCCTGCGTGCTGGTCAATCCGCTGCAGGCCATGCACCCCAACCGGAACGCCCCGGCCGACTCGGCCCTGGTCGACAGCAGCCGCACAGCCGGCTTCGACCGACAGGCCTACACCGACTGGTTGCAGCGACTGCGCCAGGTGTGCACCGAGCGAGGCATCGTGCTGATCATGGACGAGGTGTTCCTGGGTTTCCGGCTGGACCCCGGCGGGGCGCAAGCCTACTTCGGCGTGCAGGCGGACATGGTGACCTACGGCAAGACGCTGGCTGGCGGCTATCCGGTCGGCGTTCTGTGTGGTCAACACCAGCTGATGCGCCGCTACCGCGACGACCGGCCGGCCGATCTGTGCCTGGCCCGCGGGACCTTCAATGCCCACCCTTACGTCATGGCCGGCATGTCCGCCTTCCTGCGCCGGCTGGACGACCCCCAGGTGCTGGCGGCCTACGAAGGGCAGGACGCGCGCTGGGATGCACGGGCACGCCATTTCAATGCCACCATGGAGCGGGAAAAGCTGCCCATGCGGGCCACGCACCTGCAGAGCATCTGGACCATCACCTACACCGAACCCTCGCGCTACAACTGGATGCTCCAGTACTACCTGCGTTGGCATGGTGTGGCCTTGAGCTGGGTGGGTACAGGCCGGCTCATCTTCGGTCTGCGCATGGAGGATGACACGTTCGAACAGGTGGTGACCTGCTTCGTCAGGGCCGGGCGGGAGATGCGCGAGCAGGGATGGTGGGACCATCCGCCGGGTCTGAGCAACCGCTGGATCCGCCGGCGGGTGCTCGGTGAACTGCTGCGCACCCGGTTCGGATTCTGAACACACACCAGGCGGGTTGAGCGGATCTCAGCGGACCCGTCCGTGTCCGGGGTCCAGCCACTCACCGCGCAGCAGCTGCAGCGGCGCCCGGTGGTAGAGCTTGATGTCATGGAACGGGTCGGTGATGATCTTGACGGCCCACACCAGCCCGGTCTGCAGGTCCTTGAGGTACCACAGCTGCAGCACGCGGAACACCAGGCCCCCCACCCCCAGCAGCAGCCAGGCCGTGCCGACCTGTCGCATGTAGCTGTTGAAGTCCGCGTGGGGTTCGATCAGGCCAAAGGCGCCGGGTGAGATGGCCAGCATCAGGGGAACGAAGGCCCACAGACCCATCAGGACCACCTTGCGTTGCAGGTTGTAGCCCACCTTGATGGCTTCCTTGTGCTCGTGCGTGGCCTGGTTGATCTCGTCGTAGCCCCTGGGCTCGAAGAAAAAGTGACCGGCCTGACGCGTGGTCATGGACACCAGCCAGGCGATCAGCGCCGAGACCACCGGATCGATCAGCAACCAGGCGTAGGCCAGCACGAAGCTGACCGCGCTCACGAGGTGCAGCGCCTGGTTGATGCGGCTGTGGTGGTAGTAGCGGTGGTCGTCCCAGCGCTGGGTGGCAAGCTCCTGCAGGAATCGCTTCACATGGATCTCCTCGTGGTTTCGGGCATGGCCTTCGCGGCCCCGCGGGCCAGGCGCCTGCGCATGGTGGGTCGCCGCCGTGAAACCGGTGTGACAAAGCGGACCTGTCATGCAGCCGGCACGCGGCGGTCACGCAAAAGGCGGTCTGTCATCTGCCTGTTGTCTTGAAGGACCAGACTGCTGCCATGACAAGCCAAGAACCCGACGTCCTGTTTCAGGATCTGCCTGCGCACCAGCCCCGGCTGCAATTGGCCGTGGTGACGGAAACCTGGCCGCCGGAGGTCAATGGCGTGGCCCTGACGCTGTCGCGGCTGGTGCAGACGTTGTGTGAACGGGGACACCGGGTGCAACTGGTGCGTCCGCGCCAGATGCGCGCCGATGCCGCATCGCAAGCGGGGGGCATCGAAGAGAAGCTCATGCGGGGCATGCCGATACCGCGTTATCCGCAGCTCAAGCTGGGCCTGCCGGCGCGGCGCGCCCTGGTGCGCAGCTGGAGCTACCGCCGGCCGGACCTGGTGCACATTGCGACCGAGGGTCCGCTGGGCTGGTCGGCCCTGCAGGCGGCGAGGCAGCTTCGGTTGCCGGTGAGCTCGGACTTCCGGACCAACTTCCACAGCTACAGCAGTCATTACGGCCTGGGCTGGCTGAAGAAGCCGATCGCTGCCTACCTGCGGCGCTTTCACAACCAGGCTGGCCTGACCATGGTGCCCACCCGGGCGCTGGCGGCCGACCTGATCAATCTGGGTTTCGAACGGGTTCGTGTGGTCGGGCGCGGCATCGACACACAGCTGTTCCATCCGGCACGTCGCCATGAACCCCTGCGCCGGCAATGGGGCGCCGCTGCGGATGACACCGTGCTGCTGGCGGTGGGGCGGCTGGCTGCAGAGAAGAACCTGGATCTGGTGGTTCGCACCCATGAGGTCATGCGCTTGTGCAACCCGCGCACCCGGCTGGTGCTGGCGGGTGATGGTCCGATGCGGTCCGCCCTGGCGCAGCGCTGTCCCGATGCCATCTTCATGGGTCAGTGCAGCCACGAAGAGTTGGCGGGCTGTTACGCCAGTGCCGACCTGTTGCTGTTTCCCAGTCTCACCGAGACCTTCGGCAACGTCACCCTGGAGGCGATGGCCAGTGGCCTGCCGGTGCTGGCATTCGATGTCGCAGCGGCTGGGCAGTGGGTGGTGCACGGTCGCAGTGGATGGCTGGTGCGGGCCGGCGACAGCGATGCCTATCTGGACCAGGCGGTGGCCCTGGCGACAGACCCCCAGGCTCTGCGCGATGCAGGCGCACGCGCCCGGGTGCAGATTTCCGGCAACGACTGGCAGCAGGTGGCCGCCCAGGTGGAAAGACAGTGGTCCGACCTGTTGGCCCAACACAGAATCCAGTGGCCGGGCCTGCCCCTGCCGGCGTTCTGAACCACTGGCACGACCTGCGGCCTTGCGCCGCCAGGGACGAAAAAGGGGAAGGCATGGCGCCTTCCCCATCAATGCCGTTGCAGGCCGGTTCCCTGTCCCACGGCTTCCCTAAAGCGAAGGGGCGTCAGGCGCCGATCACGCCGCCGTCCTTGCGCCGAACCACCACGGTGGCCGAACGCGGGCGACCTGCGTCGGCCCGATTGGCCGGCGGGTTGGTCTGGCTGGCGGGCCAGATCGAGAATGCAGTCGGGTCGCGGGCAATCTGCTCGTCGCCGTAGCCGGTGGGCCGGTTCGGGTGCGACCCCAGCTCGCCCGGGTGTTGCATGTTCACGAACATGGTCTTGCGGTCGGGAGAGAAGGCCAGTCCGGTGATCTCGCAACCCGAGGGGCCGACCAGGAAGCGGCGCACCTCACCGGTCTCGACGTCGGCCGCCAGCATCTGGTTGTTGCCCATGCCCTGGAAGTTGCCGGTGTTGGCAAACGAGCCGTCGGTCTGGATCCACAGGCGCCCGCTCTGGTCGAAGTACAGACCGTCGGGCGAGTTGAACATGTTGTCCGGCGTGATGTTGGGTGAACCCGATCGCGGATCGTTGCGGTCCGGGAAGGCCACCGGGTTGCCGGCCAGCAGGAAGATGTCCCAGGTGAACGTGGTCGACTTGGGGTCACCTTTTGCTTCGCTCCAGCGCAGAATGTGGCCCCAGGCGTTGGCAGCGCGGGGGTTGGCCTCGTCGACCGTGGCAGTGGTGCGCGCGGTGTTGTTGGTCAGGGCAATGTACACGTCGCCCAGCTTCTTGGGGTTGGCCGCGATCCACTCGGGGCGGTCCATGCGCGTGGCACCCACGAAGTCGGCGGCCATGCGGGTACGCACCAGGATGTCGGCCTGGTCGGCAAAACCGTTCTCCACCGTCAGGCCGTTCTGGCCGTGTTTCAGGGCGATCCATTCACCGGTGCCCTGTCCATCACCCGCCACCTCGCCAACACCGAACTTCGCCACGTACAGCGTGCCGCTGTCGAGGATGTCGCGGTTCCTGGCGTTGTTGCCCGGCACCCGCTTGCGGTCACAGACGAATTTGTAGATGTAGTCACCACGCTCGTCGTCGCCGGAGTAGGCCACCACGGTGTTGTCCTTGCCGACCACGATCTCGATGTTTTCGTGCTTGAAGCGGCCCAGGGCGGTGCGCTTCTTGGGCTTGCTGGTGGGATCGAACGGGTCGATCTCGACCACCCAGTGGAAGCGGTTGGGTTCGTTGGGGTTGGCGTTCAGGTCGAAACGCGGATCCTGCGTGTGCCACATGTAGCCAAAGCCGTTCTGGCTGTAGCCGTAGCGGGCTTCGGCGGGGGTGCGCGTGCGGCTGCCATTCCACCCGAAGTAGCCGTTCGAGTTCTCTTCGCAGGTCAGGTAGGTGCCCCAGGGTGTCTGGCCGTTGGCGCAGTTGTTCAGGGTGCCCAGCACCTCGGTGCCGGTCGGGTCGGCGGCGGTCTTGAGCGCGTCGGCACCGCGGGCCGGGCCGGTCACCTCGATGGGTGTATAGCCGGTGATGCGACGGTTGTAGCGCGAGCCTTTGACGTAGGTCCACTGGCCGTTCTTCTGCCGGCGCACTTCCATCACGCTGACGCCATGGCCGGCCAGGCCCTTCTTGACCTTGTCGAAAGTGAAGGGCTCGAACCAGGCGCCGGCGCCCGCTGGCAGTTCGGGGGCGTAGTAGTACTCGGGGTTGATGTACTCGTGGTTGAGCACCAGCAGGCCCTGGTCGCTGCTTTCGCGGCCTTTGACCTTGAACGGGAAGAAGCTCATGCCGTCGTGGTTGTCGCCGACCTGCAGTTCCGCTTCCTGCCAGCCTTCGCTGGCGTCGCCGCGGAAGTCCGGGCTGTTGGCAAACAGCGGGTCGCCCCAGCGGTTCAGGATCTCGGCCGTGTAGCCCTCGGGTACCGTGACCACGTCACCGCTGTTGACAGCGACCGCGGCGAACCCGAGCATGGCCTCGCGCGGCTTCTTGCCCGGACCCTTGCCGTCCTTGCCTTTGCCCAGCGCGTCTTCCATCTCGCCGCCGCCGCAGGCCGTCAGGCCGGTCAGGAAGGGGAGGGCGGCCAGACCCACGCCGGTCTTGAGCAGGCGCCGGCGTTGCGGATCGCGCGCGATGGCCTGATCGACCAGTTCGGTCAGCGAGGGGTTGCGGGTGGGGTTGGACGTGCCGTCGTCATCGCGGATGGACTCTGCCATGTGCTTCTCCTGGGTTGAACGAAACACCCAGTTTCGGCAGGAGTGA